>NZ_BBSK01000010.1:0-63493 GCF_001319805.1 Burkholderia sp. E168m22 | reverse complement strand
CCCCCCAAGATGCGCACCACCAAAGCGACCCACGCGGTCGAACGCCTGAAGACCCGCTCCGGCAACCCGCACTTCGCGGCCGTCGCGATGGCGGGCGGCCTGTTCTATCTCGTCGACCGCTCGGGCGGCACCGCCGAGAAGCGCTGCGAGCCGCTGCCGCTCGACGAATTCGTCAAGTTCGTCGACGAATTCGGCCCCAAAAAGCCGCGCAAGGCGAGCAAGCTCGACCTCGCGTTCGAGGCGCAGATCAAGAAGAGCAAGGGGTAAAGGTCTGTTGCAGGCCGCCTGAAGGCTTCCCGGCCGTGCCGTTTGGTACAATCACGAAGTTTCTCTATCCCCGCTGATGGCCCATCAGGCTGCGTGACCACACCATGAATATCGAAAACGCGCGTTTCAACATGATCGAACAGCAGATCCGTCCGTGGGACGTGCTGGATCTGGATGTCCTGGGCCTGCTGTCGATCGTCAAGCGTGAAAACTACGTGCCGGCCGAATACCGCGATCTCGCGTTCGCCGATCTCGAACTGCCGCTGCCCGGCGGCGCCAGCAAGATGCTGTTCCCGCGCGTCGAAGCGCGCGTGCTGCAGGAACTGACGGTCAAGAAGCACGAAAACGTGCTCGTGATCGGCGCAGGCTCGGGCTACCTGGCTGCGCTGTTCGCGCATCGCGCGCAGCACGTGACAGCCGTCGAGATCGATCCGACGATCGCGAAGTTCGCGGAAGACAACCTGCGCAACGACGGCGTGACCAACGCCGAAGTCGTGCTCGGCGACGGTTCGCGCGGCTGGGCCGCGAAGGCGCCGTACGACGTGATCTGCGTCGCGGGCGGCCTGCCGGTCGTGCCGCAGGAAATGCTCGAGCAGTTGAAGATCGGCGGCCGCCTGTCGGCGTTCGTCGGCGGCCGTCCGGTGATGAAGGCGCAGATCATCACCCGCATCGACGACAAGCAGTACCGTGTCGCCGACGTGTTCGAAACGTACATCGACCACTTGGTCAACGCGATCGAGCCGTCGCGCTTCAAGTTCTGAGCGGCGGAGCCTCCATGCAGATCCTGACGCCCGCGATGCTCGCGGAATGGCTTGGTGACACGGCGCGCCCCGCGCCGGTCGTGCTCGACGTGCGCGAGCCGTGGGAAATCGCGACCGCGCAGATCGCCGGCAGCGTGGCGATTCCGATGCAGCAGATTCCCGCGCGCAGCGAAGAGCTCGACGACGAAGCGGAAATCGTCTGCGTGTGCCATCACGGGATGCGCAGCGCGCAGGTCGCGATGTTCCTCGAATCGCGCGGCTTCACGAAGCTGTACAACCTGCAAGGCGGGATCGACGCGTGGTCGCGCGACGTCGATCCGTCCGTGCCGCGTTACTGATCGCTCCTTCCGGCGGCGCATCATGCGCCGCCGCGCCGCCCGGCACTGCCGCCGGCCGCACCGATCCGCCGAACGGGCGCGCACTGCGTGCCCGTTTTTCTTTTCCTCCCCGCTTTCCCTGCGTTTCGACGCCGAAGCGCCGTCGTGCACCATTTGCGCCCGTGCGTCTGCACCGCAACGGACCGCACATGCTGCACGACGCGTCATCCGCACCGCCCCGATGCCCGACGATGGTCCGCGCAGGCACGCCGGGCGTGCATCCGCGCGACTGGCACATGCCTTGCGTTACACGATGGCCGGCGCCGCCAGGGCGCACGCACATCCAACACGACAAGGGGATCTCGATGAAACGTCGCAGTCTGTTGAAGTTCGGTTCGATGGCCGGCGCGCTCGCGCTGGCGGGCAAGAGCCCGTTCGCGCACGCGGCCGACGCGGGCACCGGCCCGATCAAGGTCGGCGTCCTGCATTCGCTGTCGGGCACGATGGCGATCTCGGAGACGTCGCTGAAGGACACCGCGCTGATGACGATCGCCGACATCAACAAGAGCGGCGGCGTGCTGGGCCGCAAGATCGAACCGGTGGTGGTCGATCCCGCGTCGAACTGGCCGCTGTTCGCCGAGAAAGCGCGCCAGCTGCTCACGCAGGACAAGGTCGCGTGCGTGTTCGGCTGCTGGACGTCGGTGTCGCGCAAGTCCGTGCTGCCGGTGTTCGAGGAACTGAACGGGCTGCTCTACTACCCGGTGCAGTATGAAGGCGAGGAAATGTCGCGCAACGTGTTCTACACGGGCGCCGCGCCGAACCAGCAGGCGATTCCCGCCGTCGAGTACCTGATGAGCGCGGAAGGCGGCGGCGCGAAGCGCTTCTTCCTGCTCGGCACCGACTACGTGTATCCGCGCACGACCAACAAGATCCTGCGCGCGTTCCTGAAATCGAAGGGCGTGAAGGACGCCGACATTCAGGAGGTCTACACGCCGTTCGGCCACAGCGATTACCAGACCATCGTCGCGAACATCAAGACCTTCTCGCAGGGCGGCAAGACGACCGTGGTCTCGACGATCAACGGCGACTCGAACGTGCCGTTCTACAAGGAGCTCGGCAACCAGGGCATCAAGGCGACCGACGTGCCGGTCGTCGCGTTCTCGGTCGGCGAGGAAGAGCTGCGCGGGATCGATACGAAGCCGCTCGTCGGCCACCTCGCCGCGTGGAATTACTTCATGTCGGTGAAGAACCCGACCAATACGAAGTTCAAGGACCAGTTCGCCGCGTGGGTGAAGGCGAACAACCTGCCGGGCGGCGCGAAGCGCGTGACCAACGATCCGATGGAAGCGACCTACGTCGGCATCCACATGTGGAAGCAGGCCGTCGAGAAGGCGAAGAGCACCGACGTCGACAAGGTGCGCGTCGCGATGATCGGCCAGACGGTGGCCGCACCGTCGGGCTTCACGCTCGCGATGGACGGCAACCATCACCTGCACAAGCCGGTGATGATCGGCGAGATCCGCGGCGACGGGCAGTTCAACGTCGTGTGGAAGACCAAGACGGCCGTGCGTGCGCAGCCGTGGAGCCCGTTCATCGCGGGCAACCAGGGCAAGCCGGACGTCGTCAGCTCGATTCCGGCGTTCCTGCGCCGGCAGCGCGCGGCGCTGGCCTGACGCCGTGCGGCACGTCGCGCTTCGTGTGCGACGTGCCGCCCGCACGCTCGCCCGCTGCCGATGCGCCGGCCGCGCTTGCCGTGACCCATCGCCCGCGCCGGCGCCACGCCGCACCGCTCCCCTTTCCCACGCCCGACAGGATTCCCCGATGCCTACACGCTTTCGCCGAGCCGCCCGCGCGATCGTGGCATGCGCCGCCCTCGCGGGCCTGCTGCCGCACGCCGCGTTCGCGCTGACGGCAGCCGATACCGCCGCGCTCGCCGGCGACGACTTCGACGCGAAGACGGCCGCGATCGAACGGCTCGCCGCCGACACCGATCCGCGCGCCGTTGCGGTGCTCAATGCGCTGTCGAGCGGCGATGCGCTCGCAACCGGCGACGGCCACCTGCTGATCCAGTCCGGCGACACCGCGCACGACGCGCTCACGCAGGCCGCGACGCCGGCCGGCGACGCGCAGCCGGTGATGCTGAACAACCTGCTGCGCACGAAGATCGCCGGCGCGCTGTCGGGCCTCGCGCTCGCGTCGCCCGACGTGGCCGCGCGCCGCGACGCGATCGACGCGCTGCTGAAGTCGCCCGACCCGGCGCTCAAGCCGATGATCGACCGCGCCCGCGCAAAGGAAACCGATCCGGCGCTGAAACGCCGCCTCGATGCGCTGTGGGCGATCGCCGCACTGCACGATCCCGATCCGGCGAAGCGTCTCGAAGCCGCGCAGGTGGTGGCTGCCCGCAGCGACCTCGACATGATCGAACAACTGCGCCCGCTCGTCGCGAAGAACGCCGACGGCAGCTACGCGGAACCCGACGCACGCGTGCGCGACGCCGCACAACACGGGCTCGATACGTTGCACGCGCTGCAGCGCCGCGGCGAGATCGTCGGCACGTTGTTCGCGGGCCTGTCGCTCGGCAGCGTGCTGCTGCTCGCCGCGCTCGGCCTCGCGATCACGTACGGGCTGATCGGCGTGATCAACATGGCGCACGGCGAATTCCTGATGATCGGTGCGTACGCAACCTATGTCGTGCAGACGCTGATCCAGCGCTACGCGCCCGGCGCATTCGACTGGTATCCGCTCATCGCCGTGCCCGTATCGTTCGCGGTGGCCGCCCTCGTCGGCATCGTGCTCGAACGGCTCGTGCTGCGGCACCTGTACGGCCGCCCGCTCGAAACGCTGCTCGCGACCTTCGGCGTGAGCCTGATCCTGATCCAGGCCACCCGCATGCTGTTCGGCGCGCAGAACGTGCAGGTCGTGAACCCGTCGTGGATGAGCGGCGGCGTGACGGTGATGCAGAACCTGATCCTGCCGTACAACCGGCTCGCGATCCTCGCGTTCGCGCTCGCGGTGGTGTTCGTCGCGTGGGCCGTGCTGACGAAGACGCGGCTCGGCCTGTTCGTGCGTGCGGTCACGCAGAACCGCCGGATGGCCGCCTGCGTCGGCGTGAAGACCGCCCGCGTCGACGCATATGCGTTCGCATTCGGCGCGGGCATCGCGGGCCTCGGCGGCTGCGCGCTGTCGCAGATCGGCAACGTGGGCCCCGATCTCGGCCAGAACTACATCATCGATTCGTTCATGGCCGTCGTGCTCGGCGGCGTCGGCCAGATCGCCGGTACCGTGCTCGGCGGCTTCGGGCTCGGCCTCGCGAGCAAGGCGATCGAACCGTTCTGGGGCGCCGTGCTCGCGAAGATCGCGGTGCTCGTGATGATCGTGCTGTTCATCCAGAAACGCCCGCAGGGGATGTTCGCCCCGAAGGGCCGCAGCGCGGAGGCTTGACGTGACTTCATACACCGATTCGATGTCGAACCCGGTCGCCGACGCGTCGAAGCCCGCTGCCGCCGCGCGCGCGGCGGACGGCTTCGCGCTCGGCCTGCCGCCCCGCCCCGCGCTGCTGTCGCGCCGCGCGTGGCTCGCGCTCGTCGCGCTGTGCGTGGCGATCGGCATCGGCGTGCCGCTCGCCGCGCTGGTTGCGCCCGAAGCCAGCGCGTTCCATCTGTCCGCGTACACGATGACGCTCGCCGGCAAGCTGATGTGCTACGCGATCGCCGCGCTCGCGCTCGATCTCGTGTGGGGCTACTGCGGCATCCTGAGCCTCGGCCACGGCCTGTTCTTCGCGCTCGGCGGCTATGCGATCGGCATGTACCTGATGCGCGAGATCGGTCGCGACGGCAAGTACGGCAGCGACCTGCCCGACTTCATGGTGTTTCTCGACTGGCACCAGTTGCCGTGGTACTGGAGCGGCACGCAGCATCTCGCGTGGGCCCTCGCGCTGGTCGTGCTCGTGCCGGCCGTGCTCGCGTGGGTGTTCGGCTTCTTCACGTTCCGCTCGCGCGTGAAGGGCGTGTACCTGTCGATCATCACGCAGGCCATGACGTTCGCCGCGATGCTGCTGTTCTATCGCAACGAGACGGGCTTCGGCGGCAACAACGGCTTCACCGATTTCAAGCGCATCGCCGGCTTCGCGATCACGTCGCCGGGCACGCGTACGGTGCTGTTGCTGCTGACGTTCGCGACCCTCGTGCTCGCGTTCATCGCCGCGCGCGCGATCGTCACGAGCAAGCTCGGGCGCGTGGTGACCGCGGTGCGCGACGGCGAGACGCGGCTGATGTTCCTCGGCTACAGCCCGCTCGCGTACAAGCTGTTCGTGTGGACCGTGTCGGCCGTGCTGTGCGGCATCGCCGGCGCGCTGTACGTGCCGCAGGTCGGCATCATCAATCCCGGCGAGATGTCGCCCGGCAACTCGATCGAAATGGCGATCTGGGTCGCGGTGGGCGGGCGCGGCACGCTGATCGGGCCGATCGTCGGCGCGTTCGCGGTGAACGGCGCGAAGAGTTTCTTCACCGCGTACTTCGCCGAATACTGGCTGTTCTTCCTCGGCCTGATCTTCGTGCTCGTGCCGCTCCTGCTGCCGCGCGGGATCATGGGCCTCGTCGAAACCGTGCTCGCGAAGGGGAAACGCGCATGAACGGAACGGCTCTCTACCAGTTCACGCCGCCGCCCGAGGACGAGCTGCTGGCCGTCAGCGGCAGCGCATCGATGGGGCGCGTCGTGCCGGACGGCATCGATACGTCGCACGGCACGATCCTCTATCTGGAGGATATCGAGGTGAGCTTCGACGGCTTTCGCGCGCTGAAGAAGCTGTCGCTCGCGATCGACGCGGGCGAGCTGCGCTGCGTGATCGGCCCGAACGGCGCGGGCAAGACGACGATGATGGACGTCATCACCGGCAAGACGCGGCCCGATGCGGGCAAGGTGTTTCTGGGCCAGACGATCGACCTCGCGCGGATGAACGAGCCCGAGATCGCGCGGGCCGGCATCGGCCGCAAGTTCCAGAAGCCGACCGTGTTCGAACAGCATCCGGTGTGGGAAAACCTCGAACTCGCGATGCAGACCGACAAGGGCTGGCTCGCGTCGCTGCGCGCGCGGCTCGACCGCACCGCGCAGGGAAAGATCGAGGAAACGCTCGCGCTGATCGGCCTCGAAAGCCACGCGTATCGCGCGGCCGGCGAGTTGTCGCACGGGCAGAAGCAGCGGCTCGAAATCGGCATGCTGCTGATGCAGCGCCCCGCGCTGCTGCTGCTCGACGAGCCGGCGGCCGGGATGACCGACCACGAGACGATGGAACTCGCCGAGCTGCTGAACACGCTGCGCGGCACCTGCTCGATGATGGTCGTCGAGCACGACATGGAGTTCGTCGCGGCGCTCGCGGGCGACACGGGACGCGTGACGGTGATGGCCGAAGGCGCGGTGCTCGCGCACGGCACGCTCGACCAGGTCAAGCGCGACGACGCGGTGATCGAGTCTTACCTCGGACGATGATGCGATGCTGAAAATCGAAGCGCTGAACCAGTACTACGGCGGCAGCCATATCCTGCGCAACGTGAACCTCGTCGCCGACGACGGCAAGCTCACCGTGCTGCTCGGCCGCAACGGCGTCGGCAAGAGCACGCTGCTGCGCTGCCTGATGGGCGTCGTCGCCGCGAAAAGCGGCAGCGTGTCGTGGCGCGGCGCCGCGCTCGGTGCGCTGCCGCCGTATGCGCGCGTCGCGGCCGGGCTCGCGTACGTGCCGCAGGGCCGCGACATCTTTCCGCGGCTCACCGTCGAGGAAAACCTGCTCGTCGGCGCGGCGAGCCGCAAGGCGCCATCGAAGGTACCCGACCGTATCTACGATCTGTTCCCGGTGCTGAAGGACATGCGCGCGCGGCGCGGCGGCGACCTGTCGGGCGGCCAGCAGCAGCAGCTCGCAATCGGCCGCGCGCTGATGAGCGAGCCGCAGTTGCTGATCCTCGACGAGCCGACCGAGGGCATCCAGCCGTCGATCATCCAGGACATCGGCCGCACGCTGCGCCAGCTCGTCGACGAATCGAACATGACCGTGCTGCTCGTCGAACAGTATTACGATTTCGCGCGATCGATCGCCGATCGCTACTGGGTGATGAGCCGCGGTGAGATCGTCGCGGGTGGTGACGCGCGGGACATGGAAACGAATGGCGTACGCGAACTGATCGCGGTGTGATGGACACCCCGGCGTCCAGCCGGGGGTGTCGACGATCAACTCTTGTTATTCGACCCCCATACTTCGAGCGTTGAATATTTTCAAATTATCAAATGAATTACGCATTTCTCGCATGCAGTCAACGCGTCACCCCGGATCATGCCCTTCCCGAGGAGTGGTTTGAGGTGTGACGGGATCCGGCAAATCCGGCACGGCGGCGTTATAAAATTTCATATAATCAAACATACTCTATATATACTGCAATCAGACAACGCCCTAGTCACGCCACGATGAGCAACAAAACAGTCCAGCGGTTGATGCAGGAGACCCTGCGCGGTTACCCCATCGATTCCGAAACGCTTCGGAACATGGGCGTGAGCGCGGCTTTGGCGTCACATATGGTCAAGTCCGGCTGGTTACAACGCCTTTCAAAAGGTACCTACCTGCTGACCGGCGACACGCCCTCGCGGGACGGCATCATCGCGCATCTTGGCCGACGCGTCCCCGGCATCCATGTCGGCGGCAAAACAGCCCTCGCCTGGCAAGGTGTTCGCCACAACATCACATTCAAAGAGAAAGTCATTCTCTGGGGCCCGAGACCTTATCGCATCCCCTCATGGGTCGCGGAGCACATGCGCTACACGTACCAGACCACTGCGTTGTTCGACGAATCGTTGCCCTATTCATTCGGGCTGACGCAGCTTCCCGCCGGGGGGCCCGACGTGCTTGTTTCCGTACCGGAGCGAGCCATACTGGAGCTTGCAAGCGACATCGGAAAGGGACAGTCGTTAGAGGAAGCATCCAACCTGGTGATCGGATTGCGCAACCTGCGCGTCAAAACGCTGGACGTGCTTCTACATCACTGTACGAGCGTGAAGGTGGTACGACTGGTGCGGGATCTTGGACAGGGTGCGGACTTCCCGTGGGCGCGAGAACTCCAGAGGCACGTCAACCGTCTCGGCGAAGGCACGCGATGGTCGAACAAAATGAAAGACGGCAAGCGACTCACACTCAAACCGTGATGAACCAGATCTACGTAGACACCGTCCGGCTGATGCTCGCGATTGCACCGATCGTCTTCGACACGCCGCGCTTCGCGATGAAGGGCGGTACCGCGCTAAACCTCTTTCTCCATGACATGCCACGTCTGTCGGTCGACATCGATGTCGTGTTCACCGATCGAGGCCTGAACCGCGAAGAAGCGCTCGATGCGATCAACCAGGAGCTGGATCGAACCCGGAGGCAAATCGAGGCCGAGGGACATGCGACGGAGTTCTCGGCTGCCTCCTCATCCGGGAAAGCGAAGGGCGACGACGTGAAGCTCGTGGTCCTTTCCGGCGCGACCGCCGTCAAGGTCGAGGTCAACTACATATTCCGAGGCACGTTACTCGACCCCGTCCGGCGGCTCATCACGAAGCAAGCCGAGGACACCTTCAGCACCAGCATCGAAGTCCCGACGCTTCACGACGCGGAGCTCTACGGCAGCAAGCTGGTGGCCGCACTGGACCGCCAGCATCCACGCGACCTTTTCGATGTGATGCATATGTATTCGCACCATGGGTTGCGCCCGGATATCGTGGATGCGTTTGTGGGCTACCTGTCCGGGCATAACAGGCCGATTCACGAGGTGTTGTTCGGACCGAAGCATTCGATGGCAGATGCCTACGACTCCGATTTCGTCGGCATGACGGTCGAACCCGTCGACCTGGCGGTGCTCGAAACAACACAAGAACGGCTCCATCGGGAACTACCCGCATCGCTCACGGAGAATCATCGTCGATTCCTGATATCGCTGGTCCGGGCCGAGCCAGACTGGTCCTTGATGCCATACGCGCATCTGCGCGAATTGCCGGCCCTGAGATGGAAGCTCATCAACCTCGGAAATCTCAAAAAGAAAAAGCCGGAGGTGTTCGCCCAGCAGGAGTCGGCGCTCCGCGAGAAATTCGCCACGCTGGACAACGAACATGCGTCGGCCGACACGGAGACCGACACCATGCGACCGAGCCAAGAATAAACGCGCCAGCAGCGTGCCGCCATTCTCGCATCGCTCGCGTCCCTCGCACTGCTCTGACGCGCCATCGGACATGTTCGGCCATGCTGGTCACGCAGAGGATTGACGATTCGATCAAAGCCGGCACTTTCAACGCACGCGGCATCTGCATTATTGTTCCGGTAGCATCCACGTTCTTCGCACCCGCTTCCTCGTTTCCCGTTCGCCGCCGATGTCCGCCCCCGATTCGCATGCCCCGCTGTCCCGCCCCGCCGTCGCCAAGTCGTGGCGCGGCCGCCTCGAACTCGGCTTCGAGCGGCACGGCGCACGCACGACGCTCGCGCACCGGTTGCACGACGGCCCGCTGCGCGTGCAGCGGCCGCTGTACCCGGAAGGCGACGCGATCTGCCATGCGGTGATCGTCCATCCGCCGGGCGGCGTCGCGGGCGGCGACCGGCTCGACATCGACATCGCGCTCGGCGACGGCACGCACGCGGTACTGACGACGCCCGGCGCGACCAAGTGGTACAAATCGAACGGCCTCGATGCGACGCAGCGCATCGGCATCACGGTCGGCGCGCACGCGAAGCTCGACTGGCTGCCGCAGAACAACCTGTTCTTCGACGCAGCGCACGCGGCGCTCGACTTCACGGTGACGCTCGGCGAAGGGGCAAGCGCGATCGGCTGGGACGCGACGCAGCTCGGCCGGCAGGCGGCCGGCGAAACCTGGTCGGCGGGCCGCATCGCATCGACCTCTGCGCTCGTCGCCGCCGACGGCCGGCCGCTCTGGACCGAGCGCGCGCTACTCGATGCGCGCGACCCGCTGCGCGGCGCGCTGCAAGGCCTCGCCGGTTTTCCTGCCTACGGCACGCTGTGGGCCGTCGGCGCCGCGTGCGACGCGGCGCTCGCCGAAACGCTCGCCGCGCGGATGCCGTTCGACGACACGCTGCGCGCCGGCGCGACCTGCGTGACACCCGGCGTCGTGCTGGTACGCGCGATGTCGACGTCGATGGAAGCGCTGCAGCGCCACTTCACCGACTGCTGGCTGCAGTTGCGGCCGATCGTGCACGGCGTCGATGCGCGGCCGCTGCGTCTCTGGCAAACCTGACCGCGCACGCATCACGCACCGTTTCGGCGCAACGTCACCCCGCGCGCCGCACGCTCGCCATGCATCACGCACCACGAACGCGCATGAAGGCACGTCGGATGCACATGGCACGCACCTTGCTGCTTACATAAGCGATACACGACGCACGCAAAACAGCGCGGTGCTACGATGATCCGCACCCCTGCCCGGTCGCATGCGCACCGATAAAAATTACGTTTTCCTGAACGTCTGCCTTCATGAAACTGACTCCCCGCGAAAAGGACAAGCTGCTGATCTTCACGGCGGCGCTGCTCGCCGAACGCCGCCGCGCGCGCGGCCTGAAGCTCAACTATCCGGAGGCGGTGGCCTTCATCACCGCGGCGCTGATGGAAGCCGCGCGCGACGGCAAGACGGTGGCCGAAGTGATGCACTACGGCACGACGCTGCTCACGCGCGACGACGTGATGGATGGCGTGCCGGAAATGATTCCCGACATCCAGGTCGAAGCGACCTTCCCCGACGGCACGAAGCTCGTGACCGTCCACCACCCGATTCCGTGAGGCCCCGCATGATCCCCGGCGAAATCCTCACCGACGACGGCGAACACGAACTGAACGCGGGCCGCGCGACGCTCTCGCTCGTCGTCGCGAACACCGGCGATCGCCCGGTGCAGGTCGGCTCGCACTACCACTTCTTCGAAGTCAACGACGCGCTGTCGTTCGACCGCGCGGCCGCGCGCGGCTTCCGGCTCAACATCGCGGCCGGCACGGCCGTGCGCTTCGAGCCGGGCCAGACGCGCACCGTCGAGCTCGTCGCGCTGGCGGGCGAGCGCGCCGTCTACGGTTTTCAGGGCAAGGTGATGGGGCCGCTGTAAGCCGCGCCCCGCTCTTCAGGAACAGCACATGACACTACGCTTGAGCCGCCGCGCGTACGCGGAAATGTTCGGGCCGACGACGGGCGACCGCGTCCGGCTCGCCGATACCGAACTGCTGATCGAGATCGAACGCGACTTCACCACGTACGGCGAGGAAGTGAAGTTCGGCGGCGGGAAAGTGATCCGCGACGGGATGGGCCAGTCGCAGCGCGTGGCCGCCGACGTGCCCGATACCGTCATCACGAACGCGGTGATCCTCGATCACTGGGGCATCGTGAAGGCCGACATCGCGATCAAGCACGGCCGCATCGCGGCGATCGGCAAGGCCGGCAACCCCGACATTCAACCGGGCGTGACGATCGCGATCGGCGCCGCGACCGAAGTGATCGCCGGCGAAGGGCTGATCGTGACCGCGGGCGGCATCGACACGCACATCCACTTCATCAGCCCGCAGCAGATCGACGAGGCGCTCGTATCGGGCGTCACGACGATGCTCGGCGGCGGCACGGGGCCGGCCACCGGCACCAACGCGACGACCTGCACGCCGGGCCCGTGGCACATGGAGCGGATGCTGCAGGCCGCCGACGGCTGGCCGATCAATCTCGGCTTTCTCGGCAAGGGCAACGCGAGCCTGCCGCAGCCGCTCGTCGAGCAGATCGCGGCCGGCGCGATCGGGCTGAAGCTGCACGAGGACTGGGGCACGACGCCCGCCGCGATCGACAACTGCCTGTCGGTGGCCGACGACACCGACACGCAGGTCGCGATCCACACGGACACGCTGAACGAGGCCGGCTTCGTCGAATCGACCGTCGCCGCGTTCAAGGGCCGCACGATCCACACGTACCACACCGAAGGCGCGGGCGGCGGCCACGCGCCCGACATCCTGAAGGTGTGCGGCGAGATGAACGTGCTGCCGTCGTCGACCAATCCGACGCGCCCGTACACGATCAACACGCTCGACGAGCATCTCGACATGCTGATGGTGTGCCATCACCTCGATCCGTCGATCGCCGAGGATCTCGCGTTCGCCGAATCGCGCATTCGTCGCGAGACGATCGCGGCCGAGGACATCCTGCACGATCTCGGCGCGCTGTCGATGCTGTCGTCCGATTCGCAGGCGATGGGCCGCGTCGGCGAAGTGATCATCCGCACCTGGCAGACCGCGCACAAGATGAAGGTGCAGCGCGGCGCGCTGCCGGAGGACACCGCGCGCAACGACAACTTCCGCGCGAAGCGCTACGTCGCGAAGTACACGATCAACCCGGCGCTCACGCACGGCATCGCGCACGAAGTCGGCTCGATCGAGCCCGGCAAGTGGGCCGACCTCGTGCTGTGGGAGCCCGCGTTCTTCGGGATCAAGCCGTCGATGATCCTCAAGGGCGGGATGATCGCGGTCGCGCAGATGGGTGACCCGAACGCGTCGATTCCGACGCCGCAGCCGGTTCACTATCGCGAGATGTTCGCGACCCGCGGCGGGGCGCTCGCGCGCACGTCGCTGACCTTCGTGTCGCAGATGGCGGCCGATGCGGGCATCGCGGAGCGCTACGGCCTCGCGAAGCGGATCGTGCCGGTGCGCAATTGCCGCAACGTGACGAAGGCCGACATGATCCACAACGCATGGCGTCCGTCGATCAGCGTCGATCCGGAAACCTACGACGTGATCGCCGACGGCCAGTTGCTCACCTGCGAACCGGCGACGGTGCTGCCGATGGCGCAGCGCTATTTCCTGTTCTGATCCGGAATCCCCAGTTTCATGCGTACCCTCGACAAACGTATTGCCCCGAACGTGAAACTCGCCGCGTCGCTCGTGGCTCGCGCGCCGACGCTCACGCTCGCCTATGACGCCCGCTGCAAGAGTCGCCTCGCGGCGACGCTCGACACCGGCGAGGACGTCGCGGTGCTGCTGCCGCGCGGCACCGTGCTACGCGACGGCGACGTGCTCGTCGCCGACGACGGTGCGCTCGTGCGTATCGCGGCGGCCCCCGAAACCGTGCTGCTCGTACGCGCGGCCGACCCGCTCACGCTGATGCGCGCCGCGTACCATCTCGGCAACCGTCACACGCCGGTCGAGATCGGCGACGGCTACCTGAAGCTCGAAGCCGATCCGGTGCTCGCGGACATGCTGCGCCGGCTCGGCACGCAGGTCGACGAAACGCATGCACCGTTCCAGCCGGAAGCCGGTGCGTACGGCGGTGGCCACAAACACGGACACGACGCAACGTTCGCCGAAGACTACGCGCTCGCGCAGCAGGTGTTCGGCGAACACCACGGGCATGCGCATTCGCACGATCACGATCACGATCACGATCATCAGCATGGTCCCGGCTGCACGCACGGCCACCACGGTCATGACCACCACTGAGCTCGTCGCGCTGCTGCACCTCGCGTCGCCAGCTTTGCCGATCGGCGCGTACAGCTATTCGCAGGGCCTCGAAGCCGCGCTCGACGCGAACCTGATCCGCGACGCCGATTCCGCGCGCGACTGGATCGCGAGCGGCCTGACCGACGTGCTCGCGCACGGCGAACTGCCGTTCCTCGCGCACCAGCTCGCCCGCTGGCAGACGCACGACACGCACGCGCTCGCCGCCGAAAATGCCTGGTTCGTCGCGAGCCGGGAATCGGCCGAACTGCGTCGCGAAACCGAACAGATGGGCTGGTCGCTCGCGCAGCTGTGCGCATCGCTCGAATGGGGCGACGCCGCACGGCGCGCGACGCTCGCGTCGCTGTCGCCGATCGCGCTGCCGACTGCGTTCGCGTACGCGGCTGCCGCTCACGACGCCGGCGCCGACGCGACGCTCGCCGCGTACGCATTCGGCTGGGTCGAGAACCAGACGTCCGCCGCGCTGAAGGCCGTGCCGCTCGGCCAGCTCGCCGGGCAACGCATCATCGTCGCGCTGCGCGGCGCGATCGACGCGGCCGTACGCCGTGCGCTCGCGACGCCGCCCGACGCCGTCAACACGTTCGCGCCACAGCTCGGCATCCTGTCCGCGCGGCACGAAACCCAGTACTCGCGGTTGTTCCGCTCCTGAACCTCATCGCCCGACCATGAACGCACCCGCTCCCTCCTCCATCCGCCGCACGAAGAAACTGCCGCCGCTGCGCGTCGGCATTGGCGGCCCCGTCGGCTCCGGCAAGACCACGCTGCTCGAAATGCTGTGCAAGGCGATGCGCGACCGGTACGACCTCGTCGCGATCACCAACGACATCTATACGAAGGAAGACCAGCGGCTACTGACAGTCGCGGGCGCGCTGCCCGAGGAACGCATCATGGGCGTCGAGACGGGCGGCTGCCCGCACACGGCGATCCGGGAAGATGCGTCGATCAACCTCGAGGCCGTCGACCGGATGCTCACGCGCTTTCCCGATGCCGACATCGTGTTCATCGAGTCCGGCGGCGACAATCTCGCGGCGACCTTCAGTCCCGAGCTGTCGGACCTGACGATCTACGTGATCGACGTCGCGGGCGGCGAGAAGATCCCGCGCAAGGGCGGCCCGGGCATCACGAAGTCCGACCTGCTCGTGATCAACAAGACCGACCTCGCGCCGCTGGTCGGCGCGAACCTCGACGTGATGGCGTCCGACACGCGGAAAATGCGCGGCGAGCGGCCTTACGTGATGACGAACCTGAAGGCGCTCGACGGCGTCGCGGACGTGATCGCGTTCATCGAGAAAAAGGGCTTGCTGACGGTGTGAGCGGCATGGCGACGGCGCACGTCGCCGCGATGCGTTCGGGGGCGGCCTTGCGCCGCCCTTCGTCTATTCGTCTTCGGAAGCCGCGCTCGACTGGTCCGGCAACGCACGCGCGCCGGCGGCGGCGGCAGGCGGCAGCAGCGCGGCGAGCACGTCGACCGTGCGCGCGGTCGCGCCGCGATGACGCGCCGCGAAGGCCGCGCCGGCCGCCCCCATCGCGATACGCCGCGCCTTGTCGGCGAACAGCGCGTCGAGCACGTGCGCGAGATCGAGCGGATCTTCGACCTGCATCGCTGCCCCTGCCGCGACCGCGTCGGCGGTCGCCTGCGTGAAGTTGAACACGTGCGGCCCGATCAGCACCGGCACGCCGACCGCGCACGCTTCGATCAGGTTCTGCCCGCCGAGCGGCAGCAGGCTGCCGCCGATGAACGCGATGTCGGCCGCCGCGTAGTACGCGCCGAGCTCGCCCATCGAATCGCCGAGCAGCACCGTCACGTCATCCGCCAGCGGTTCGGCGGCCGGCCAGCCCGCCGCGAGCGCAGCCGCATCGGCCGCCCACACCGAGCGCCGCACGCACTTGAGCCCGCTGCGCGCGACGAGCGCCTCGACTTCGGCAAAGCGCTGCGGATGACGCGGCACGAGCACCAGCAGCGCGCCGGGCGTGCGCATTTCCGCGAACGCCTGCAGCACCAGCGCCTCTTCGTTCTCGCGCGTGCTGGCCGCGACCCACACCGGCCGCGCGCCGATCGCGTCGCGCCATGCATGGCCGCGTGCCGCGAGTTCCGGCGGCGTCGTCATGTCGAACTTCAGGTTGCCGAGCACGGTCACGTTGCGCGCGCCGAGCGACGTCAGCCGCTCCGCGTCGGCCGGGCTCTGCGCGAGCACGCGCGAGAAGCCGCCGAACACGTCGCGCGTCGCCGCGCCGAACTTCGCCGCGCGCCGGAACGAACGCGCGGACATCCGCGCATTGGTCAGCACGAGCGGCACGTCCGCACGCCGGCACTCGTCGATCAGCGTCGGCCACACCTCGGTTTCCATCACGAGGCCGAGCGTCGGCCGCCACGCGCGCAGGAAGCGCCGCACCGCGCCCGGCATGTCGTACGGCAGATAGCAGCGCAGCACGCGATCGCCGAAGATCTGTTCGCCCGTCGCACGGCCGCTCGGCGTCATGTGCGTGAGCAGGATGCGCGCATCGGGGCGCGCGCGCATCAGCGCATCGATCAGCGGCTGCGCGGCGCGCGTCTCGCCGACCGACACCGCATGCACCCAGATCAGCGGCGCGCGGTCGTCGCGCGAGCGGCCCGCGACGTGACCGAAGCGCTCGCCGATATGCTCGCGATAGCCGCGCTCCTTGCGCGAGCGCACATAGAGCCGGATCACGGCGGCCGGCGCGACGAGCCACCACAGCGCACGATAGATCGCCCTCAGCATGCGGCCGTCCGGGGGTTGCGTCGAAGCAGGTGCGCGCTCAAACCAGCGCCCTGCCCGTCAGGCGTTCGAGAATGCCGAGCGGCGCGCATTCGCGGCGCACCATCGCGTCGACCGGCAGAAAGAAGGTCTGCTCCAGCATGAACTGGCCGGACATCACAGCGTGAGAAGTCTGATCGGAGAAACATATCCACACGCTGCCCGGCGGAAACGGCATCGTCTGCTGGGGACACGTCTTCTGGTAGTCGAGATCGGCCTTCATCCCGTCGTGCAGGTTCAGCATCAGATGGTCGTACGCGCTGCGCGGCGATTTCGTTACGTGCAGGAGGTTCAGCAGCCACGCCGAGCCCGGCAACTGCGGCCGGATCTTCGGCAGGAAGCGCTTCGCGACATCCTCGAACGGCTCGCCGACGCGCCACACGCGCGGCACGCCGGCCGGGTTCACGTTCGTGAACACGCGCAGAATCCGCTCGCCGTAGTTCGGCCGCGACGGGAATGCGTCGACGTGCAGGCGGCTGTCGTCCTTGCGCCACGACGTCTGGCGCGTTTCGACCTGCATCAGCCGCAGGCTCGTCGGCGCGACGCGCAGCTTGCCGCGGTATTCGGGGAAAAGGCCATCGACGAGCATGCCGGCCTGCTGCTGGAAGCGCGCGACGAGCGCGCGCACGGCCGACTGCGTGACGCTGTCGCCGAGCACGCCGGCAAGCGCGCCGCCGTTCGGCGCGAGACTGATGTTCTTGCGTTTCGGATCGGCGAGCGCCGGATCGAGCAGCGCTTCCTCGCCGCCGTCGATCGCGAAGCGCAGATGCGGGAAATACAGCACCTTGCCTTCCTCGACCGCGGCGAGCAACTGCTCGCGCGGCGCCGACAGGTTGTGTCCGCTCCAGTCGGCGGACGGGACTTCGATGATCTGGGATTCGCTCATGATCGGTTCGCGTGTGGACAGCGTTACAGGAGACCGAAGCCCGCGAGCGCCGACTTCACCTGCGCGATCGACGGGGGTTGCCCCGCCGTGCCGAGATTGACGACGTTCGGCGACCAGTAGCCGCCGGTCCGCCAGGCCGTCGCGAAATTGTACAGTTCGACCGTCGGACGCTTCAGCGCGGCCGCGATGTGAACCAGACCTGTATCAACCCCGACCGTCGCGGCCGCGCCGTCGATCAGACCGACCACGGCCGGCAGCGACAGCTTCGGCGGCACGATCGCCGCCGCGCCGAATTCCTTCGCGAGCCGCTCGCTGGTCGCGCGCTCCGCGTCGTTGCCCCACGGCAGCACGAGCGACGCGCCGCGCCGCACGAGCGCCTGGCCGAGCTCGATCCAGGCGGCGTCCGGCCACTGTTTGTCGGCGCGCGACGTCGCGTGCACGAACACGACGTACGGCACCGGCAGGTTCAGGCCGAGCGCGGCCACCGCGAGCGCCGCCGCCCGCGTGTCGAGGCCGAATTCGACCGGATCGGCCGGGGTCGGCGCCGGGTCGTCCAGCGCGGCCGCGACGAGTTGGCGCGAGCGCTCGACCACGTGCGTGCGCGGCGCGATCGGCACGCGCTTGCGATAGAAGAGGCGCACGGGCCATTCGTAGCCGGCGCCGTCGGTCCGGTTGCCGAGCCCGACGAGCGGCCCGCGCGCCCAGCTCGCGACCCACGCCGTCTTGATGAGGCCCTGGCAGTCGATCACGAGGTCGTACTGCTCGGCCGCGAGGCGCCGGCGAAATGCGCGGATCTCGCGCCACGTCGCACCCGAGAACGGTTTCTTGCGCCAGCGGCGCAGCGAGAACGGCAGCACGTTGCGCACGCCGTCGACGAGCCGCACGAGGTCGACGAAGCTTTCCTCGACGAGCCAGTCGATCTGCGCATCGGGGTGGCGGCGCCGGATATCGGCGACCACCGGCATGTTGTGCACGACGTCGCCCAGCGACGACACGCGCACGATCAGGATCTTTTGCACGCTGAAAAAACGCCGGCTGGCAGCCGGCGACAGACATAAAGGGGGGATTTTATCCCGGCCGGACGACCGGACAGACAAAAAGCGGCCGCGCGCCCGGGGCACGCGCCGCTTTTCGAGACAAACACGGCCGACGAACCGGCCGTCGTACGGGCGGCCCGCCGGCCGCCGGCGCTCAGAACGGCAGCTTGACGTCCGGCTTCGCGGCCGTCAGCACGCGGCGGAAGTCTTCCTGGATGCGCTTGAGCCCTTCCTGCGTCTCGGCCTCGAAGCGCATCACGACGACCGGCGTCGTGTTCGACGAACGCGCGAGGCCGAAGCCGTCCGGGTACTCGACACGCAGGCCGTCGATCGTCACGACTTCATCGGCGCCGTCGAACTTCGCCTCTTTCTGCAACTGCTCGATCAGGCGGAAATTCTCGCCTTCGTCGAGCCAGAGCTGCAGTTCCGGCGTGCTCATCGCGTCCGGCAGGCTGTTGAGCAGCGCGCTCGGATCGGCCGTCTTCGCGAGAATCTCGAGCAGGCGCGCACCGGTGTACAGGCCGTCGTCGAAGCCGTACCAGCGATCCTTGAAGAACACGTGGCCGCTCATTTCGCCGGCGAGCGGCGCACCCGTCTCGCGCAGCTTCGCCTTCACGAGCGAGTGACCCGTCTTCCACATCAGCGGCTCGCCGCCCTTCGACTTCACCCACTGCGCGAGGTGGCGCGTGCACTTCACGTCGTAGATGATCTGCGCGCCCGGGTTGCGCGACAGCACTTCTTCCGCGAACAGCATCAGCTGGCGGTCCGGATAGATGATCTGGCCGTCCTTCGTGACGACGCCCAGGCGGTCGCCGTCGCCGTCGAACGCGAAGCCGAGTTCCGCATCGGTGTCCTTCAGCGCCTGGATCACGTCCTGCAGGTTTTCCGGGTGGGCGGGATCGGGGTGGTGATTCGGGAACGTGCCGTCGATGTCGGTGAAGCGCTCGACGAGCTCGCAGCCGAGCGCCTTGAACAGGCGCGTCGCGAGCGGGCCTGCGACGCCGTTGCCGGCGTCGACCACGATCTTCAGCGGCCGCGCGAGCTTCACGTCGCCGACGATGCGCGCGATGTATTGATCCGCGACGTCGATCTGCTCATAGGTGCCGCTGCCGGACTCGAACCGCTCGTCGACGATGCGGCGGTACAGCGCCTGGATCTGCTCGCCGTAGATCGCGGCGCCGCGCAGCACCATCTTGAAGCCGTTGTAGTCGGGCGGGTTGTGACTGCCCGTGACGACGATGCACGAATCGACGCGGCGCTCGCCGCCCTTCAGCGCCAGCGGCACGTTCGCCGCGAAATAACCGACCGGCGTCGGCACCATGCCGACGTCGACGACGTCGACCCCGGCCGCACGCAGGCCGTCGGCCAGCGCGCCGACCAGTTCCGGCCCGGACAGGCGGCCGTCGCGCGCGACGACGACCGCATCGCCGCCCTGCGCACGGACTTCGCTGCCGAATGCCCGGCCGATTCCGCGCGCCGTGTCGACGTCGAGTGTCTTGCCGACCACGCCACGAATGTCATATGCCTTGAAGATGGATTGGGAGATCATCGATTCTCTTCTCTCAGTTGCGTGCATGGAAAATTGTCTGGCTTGCGCGGGCCGCCGCTCACGGGTGCCGCGCATGATACATGCCTGCCGGCGGAACACCGCGCACAACGGCTGGAGCAGCCGCGATCCCACTTATAATCGCGGGTTTTGATGACGCGCATGTCGCCCATTTTAATGCCTAGCCGCTCCGCCGCCGCCCACCCGCCGCCTCCGGCCGCCCTCCGCGCGCGCCGCCGCTGCCGCGCATGCTGAAGCGCTTCGGCAACCCGGACGTCGCGAAGGCCGTCGCGAACCTCGTCTGGCTGGGGCTCGAACGGCTCACGCAGATCGGCGTCGCGATCGCGATCAGCGGCCTGCTGGCCCGTTATTTCGGGCCAGATGTGTTCGGCAAATGGCAGTATGCGAATACGCTTCTCCTGGTACTGGCGCCGCTCACCTGGGTGTGCGGCGCGGAAATCCTCGTCCCCACCATCGTCCAGCGCCCGCCCGCGCAGCTCGGCGCCGTGCTCGGCAGCGCGTTCGTGCTGCGCATCGCCGTATCGGTCGCCGCGCTCGCCGCGACCTGGATCGCGATCGCCGCGGGCGCCTTCGATCCGCTGGTCGGCGCGATGCTCGCCGGCCTGGCCGTCACGATGGTGTTCCGCGAGCCGTTCGTCGGCGTGATCAACGCGTGGCTGCAGAGCATGACCTACAGCAAGCCGCAGCTCGTCACCAGCATGCTCACCGCGCTCGCCAAGGCGCTGCTCGTCTGGCTCCTGGTGCGCGCGGCCGCCGGCCCCGCCCGTTTCGCGTGGCTGTGGGCGCTGGAAGCCGCCGCGATCGGCCTCGCGCTGCTGCTGTACTACCGCCATCGTAACGGCGGCGCGCTCGGCTGGACGTTCGACAAGCCGCTGTTCCGGCACTTTGCCACGGCCGGCACCGTGTTCTGGCTCGGCCTCATCTGCATGTACCTGTTCCTGAAGCTCGACCGCCTGATGCTCGAGCGTCACGTTTCGTTCGCCGATCTCGGCCGCTACTCGGCCGCGCAGCAACTCAACGAGAACTGGATCACGCTCGCGCTGATGCTCGCGCAGACCATCGCGCCCGCGTTCGTCTACCGCGTGCAGGACGTCGCGCGGCTGCGCCGCAACATCGTCCGGCTGATCGCGATGACGGCCGGCCTGATGACGGCCGGCGCGCTCGTGCTCGACGCCGCCGCCCCGCTGATCGTAGGCAAGGTATTCGGCCGCGGCTACGAGGCGTCCGTCGACATCTTCCGCTGGGCCGTCTGGCTGTCCGTGCCGGCCGGCATCGAGGCGATAGGCAATCTTATCGTTCTCAAATATCAAGCAAAATTCGTGTTGCTGACGAAATGGCTGCTCGCGCTGGCCATCGCCGCACTCGTCAACCTGTTCGCGATCCCGCGGCTCGGCCTGTACGGCGCGCTCGTCGGGCTGGCGGCCGGCTACCTCGCCGCCGCCGCCGTCAACTTTTATTACATCCGTTTCAAGCTGCGAACATGACGTCCCCTGATTGCCCGCCCCCGCTCGACGACGTGGCCGTGCTGATGCCGGCCTACAACGGGCACGACGACGTCGTCCGGACCCTCGCGTCGTTTCGCGAGGACGCGCCCGTGCACGTGCTGATCGTCGACGACGGCAGCACGCCGCCGATCGTCGCGCCCGACCTGCCGGGCCTCGCGATCGACGTGCTGCGCATGCCCCAGAACGGCGGCATCGAACGTGCGCTGGCGGCCGGCATCGACGCGCTCGCGGCTCGCAGCTTCCGCTACGCGGCCCGCATCGATGCTGGCGATCTCGCCGCGCCGCAGCGCTTGGCGAAAGAACGCGCCTATCTCGATGCCCATCCGCGCGTCGCCTGCGTCGGCATGTGGACCCAGGTCGTGTCGCGCGCCGGCGAGCCGCGTTTCATGCTGATGCCGCCCGCCGATCCGCGCACGCTGCGCCGAACGCGCTTCCTGCGCTCGCCGCTCGTGCATCCGTCTGTGATGTTGCGCATCGACGCCGTGCGCGAAGTGGGCAACTATCGGGCGAAGTACCGCGCGGCCGAGGATCTCGATCTTTTTTTACGGTTAATGCAACGCTACGATTGCGCGAACCTGCCGGAACTCGGCCTGTATTACGAGCTTAACGAGGGCGGGATCAGCGCGACCAAGCGCCGGCGCCAGCTGGTGTCGACGCTCACGCTGCTGCTGCGCCACTTCAACGTGCTGAACCCGTACGACTGGGCCGGCCTCGCCAAGAACCTGCTGCATTTCGTGACGCCGTACCGTACGCTGCAGCGCATCAAGCAGACGCTGTTCGCCGCGCGACCGTCCGCGTGACGCGCACCCGGCCCCGTTCGCCCATTTCGACGCTTTATTTTTTCTTTTTTTCATGGCCGCCACCTCCCCGCTGCGCATCGCGCTCGTCTGCAACACGGCCTGGGCGATCCATACGTATCGCCACGGGCTGATCCGTGCGCTCGTCGCGCGCGGCGCCGAGGTCATCGTGATCGCGCCGCACGACCGCACGGTGCCGTTGCTCGAGCAGATGGGCTGCCGCTACGTGGCGCTCGCCATCGCGTCGAAAGGCACGAGCCCGCGCGAGGATCTCGGCACGCTCGCCGCGCTGGTGCGTCACTACCGCGCGCTGCGGCCCGATCTCGTGTTCCATTACACGATCAAGCCGAACATCTACGGCTCGGTGGCCGCGTGGCTCGCGCGCGTGCCGTCGATCGCCGTGACGACGGGCCTCGGCTACGTGTTCATCCAGAAAAGCCGCGCGGCGAGCGTCGCGAAGCGACTGTACCGGTTCGCGTTCCGCTTCCCGCGTGAGGTGTGGTTCCTGAACCGCGACGATCTCGCGACCTTCACCGACGAGCGCTTGCTCGCGCATCCCGACCGTGCGCGGCTGCTGCACGGCGAAGGCGTCGATCTCGAACAGTTCTCGCCCGTGCCGCTGCCGGGCGGCGACGCCCCCGTCTTCATCCTGATCGGCCGGCTGCTGTGGGACAAGGGCGTGCGCGAATACGTGGAGGCCGCGCGTCTCGTGCGCGAGCGCTTCCCGAATGCGCGCTTCCAGCTGCTCGGGCCGCTCGGCGTCGACAATCCGAGCGCGATCGGTCGCGCGGACGTTGACGCGTGGGTCGGCGAAGGCATCGTCGAGTATCTCGGCGAAGCGCACGACGTGCGACCGCACATCGCGGCGGCCGACTGCGTCGTGCTGCCGTCGTACCGCGAAGGCGTGCCGCGCACGCTGATGGAAGCTTCGGCGATGGGCCGCCCGATCGTCGCGACCGACGTGCCGGGCTGCCGCGACGTCGTCGCCGACGGCGAAACGGGTTACCTGTGCCGCGTGCGCGACAGCGCGAGCCTTGCCGAACAATTGAATCGCATGATCGCGCTCGGGCCGCAAGGCCGGGCGACGATGGGCGCACGCGGCCGGCACAAGGTCGCGGCGGAATTCGACGAACAGCAGGTCGTCGAACGCTACAGGGAGACCATCCATTCGTTGACAGGATTCACACTCTGAAGGAGCGCATCAGCAATGACCGCTAAAGGCACCATCCTCGTTACCGGCGGCGCGGGCTATATCGGCTCGCACACGGCCGTCGAGCTGCTCGACAACGGCTACGACGTCGTGATCGTCGACAACCTCGTCAACAGCAAGGCCGAATCGGTGCGCCGGATCGAGCGGATCACGGGCAAGACGCCCGCGTTCCACCAGGTCGACGTGTGCGACGAAGCCGCGCTCGCGAAGGTATTCGACGCGCATCCGATCACCGGCACGATTCACTTCGCGGCGCTCAAGGCCGTCGGCGAATCGGTCGCGAAGCCGCTCGAGTACTACCAGAACAACATCGGCGGGCTGCTCGCCGTGCTGAAGGTCATGCGCGAGCGCAACGTCAGGCAGTTCGTGTTCAGCTCGTCCGCGACCGTGTACGGCGTGCCCGAGCGCTCGCCGATCGACGAATCGTTCCCGCTGTCCGCGACGAACCCGTACGGCCAGTCGAAGCTGATCGCCGAGCAGATCCTGCGCGATCTCGAAGTCTCGGACCCGTCGTGGCGGATCGCGACGCTGCGCTACTTCAACCCGGTCGGCGCGCACGCGAGCGGGCTGATCGGCGAGGACCCGGCCGGCATCCCGAACAACCTGATGCCGTACGTCGCGCAGGTCGCGGTCGGCAAGCTGGAAAAGCTGCGCGTGTTCGGCTCCGACTACCCGACGCCGGACGGCACCGGCGTGCGCGACTACATCCACGTCGTCGATCTCGCGAAGGGGCACATCGCCGCGCTCGACGCGCTCGCGAAGCGCGACGCGAGCTTCGTCGTGAACCTCGGCACCGGCCAGGGCTACAGCGTGCTGGAAGTCGTGCGCGCGTTCGAGAAGGCGTCGGGCCGCCCGGTGCCGTACGAACTCGTCGCGCGCCGCCCGGGCGACATCGCCGAGTGCTATGCGAACCCGCAGGCCGCGGTCGACATCATCGGCTGGCGTGCGACGCTCGGTATCGAAGAGATGTGTGCCGACCACTGGCGATGGCAGGAGGGGAACCCGCGCGGTTTTGTATAATCCGCTGTCCATTTTCCGAGCGATCCCATGCTCAGCTTCGCGTCCGGCTTCATCGTCTCCTTGCTCGTCACGCTGTTCATCGTGCGCTACGCGCACCTTCACGAGAAATTCTCGATCGACAGCGACCTGGCCGGCGTGCAGAAATTCCATGTGCGGCCGGTGCCGCGGGTGGGCGGCATCGGGATCCTCGCCGGAGTCGTCGTTGCCGCGCTGGTGCTGTTCCGGCGCTATCCGACGATCTCCGGCAGCATTCTCGGGATCGTTGCCTGCGGGCTGCCGGCGTTCCTGTCCGGCCTCGTCGAGGACCTGACCAAGCGCGTGTCGCCGCGCGCGCGGCTGCTGTGCACGATGGGCGCGGCCGCGCTCGCATTCTGGCTGATGAACATCGCGGTCACGCGCATCAGCGTGCCGCCGCTCGACTTCCTGCTCGGCTACGTGGCCATCTCGGCATTCATCACGGTGCTCGCGGTCGCGGCACTCGCGAATGCGATCAACATCATCGACGGGTTCAACGGGCTCGCGTCGATGGTCAGCTTCATGATGTTCGCGTCGCTCGCGTATGTCGCGTTCCACGTCAACGACCCGGTCGTGATGTCCGCGTCGATCATCATGATGGGCGCGGTGCTCGGCTTCTTCCTGTGGAATTTCCCCGCCGGGCTGATCTTCCTCGGCGACGGCGGTGCGTATTTCATCGGCTTCATGCTCGCGGAGCTCGCGATCATGCTCGTGATGCGCAACCGCGAAGTGTCCGCGTGGTACCCGGTGCTGCTGTTCATGTATCCGATCTTCGAGACCTGCTTCTCGATCTACCGGAAGAAGTTCATCCGCGGGATATCGCCGGGGATTCCGGACGGCGTGCACCTGCACATGCTCGTGTACAAGCGGCTGATGCGCTGGGCCGTCGGGACGAAGCATGCGCACGATCTGACGCGGCGGAATTCGCTGACTTCACCTTATCTGTGGCTGTTGTGCCTCGTCGCGGTGATACCGGCGACGCTGTTCTGGCGGCATACCGTGCACCTGTTCGCGTTCGTCGTGCTGTTCGCGCTGACCTATGTGTGGCTTTATCTCAGCATCGTGCGGTTCAAGGCGCCGCGATGGATGGTGGTGAGGAAGCATCGGCCCGGCCGCTGAATCGCGTAACCGTTTCTGGACGAAAAAAAGCGCCCTGCCGGGCGCTTTTTCTCTTCTTGCCGTTCAGTTCACGGCCGGGGGACCGCATCACCCGTTCGATACGACGCGCACCGACGGCACGCTCTGCAACACAGGGGCAACGGCCGTCTGGTATTCCGGCACCCAGCGCCGCAGATCGCGCCGTACCTCGTCGTCGGACAGCACGCGATGCTGCATCAGCCACGGCAGCAATTCGTCGAGGAAATTGTCCGGCACTTCGCGCGCACGTGCGATCCGCAGCTTCGGATGCGGCGTACGCGTCGTCGCCTCGTCGTCAGCGAGCAACTCCTCGTAGAGCTTCTCGCCCGGCCGAAGCCCGGTGAACTCGATGCGGATCTGTTCTTCCGAGAAGCCGTACAGGCGGATCAGGTCGCACGCGAGATCGACGATCTTCACCGGCTCGCCCATGTCGAGAATGAAGATCTCGCCGCCATGCCCCATGCTCGACGCCTGCAGCACGAGCTGCGACGCCTCCGGAATCGTCATGAAGAAACGCGTGATCTCCGGGTGCGTGACCGTCACCGGGCCGCCCTTCGCGATCTGCTGCTGAAACTTTGGGATCACACTGCCCGCGCTGCCGAGCACGTTGCCGAAGCGCACCGTCTCGAACTGCGTACGCCCGCTCGACTGCTGCAACGCCTGACAGGCCATTTCCGCGAGACGCTTGCTCGCGCCCATCACGTTGGTCGGATTGACCGCCTTGTCGGTCGAGATCAACACGAAGTGACGCACGTCGTGGCGGATCGCCGCCCGCGCCACGCGATAGGTGCCGAGCACGTTGTTGCGCAGCGCCTGCCATGCGTTGTGCTCTTCCATCAACGGCACGTGCTTGTAGGCGGCCGCATGGAACACGATGTGCGGCGCGTGACGCGACATCACCTGGTCGAGCAGCAGCGAATCCTTCGCATCGCCGATGATCGGCACCACGGGCAGATCCGGAAAACGCTCACGCAATTCCTCGGTCAGCCGGTACATCGCGTATTCCGAGAGATCGAATGCAACGAGCTGCGCAGGGGCGAAGCGCAGGATCTGCCGGCACAACTCGGAGCCGATCGAGCCGCCCGCGCCGGTCACCATCACGACGCGGCCGCGCAGCAGCGCCTCGACGTGCGGCGTATCGATCGTCACCGCGTCGCGGCCGAGCAGATCCTCGAGATCGATGTTCCGCACCTGCGACAGGAAGCCCTGCCCCGGCATCAGCGCGGTCAGCGACGGCAGCACCATCGCCTTCACGCCGGCCCGCACGCACAGGGTCGCGACGCGACGCTGTGTTTCGACCGACGCCGACGGAATCGCGATGATCGCGTATTCGACCTTCATCGCATCGGTCCAGTGCTTGAGGTCGTTGAACGAGCCCAGCACCTTGTAGCCGTAGATTTCGCGCCCCTGTTTCGTGACGTCGTCGTCGAGCAGGCCGACCAAGCGCCATTCACCGGAGCGCGACAGTTCGCGCGCGAGGCTCGCGCCGGCCGTGCCGGCACCCAGCACCAGCACCGGCTTGCCCTTGCCTACCAGCCCACCGTACAGGTAGTACTCCTTCGTCGCGCGATACAGCGCACGCGCGCCACCCATTGCCAGGAACAGCATCAACGGCGACACCAGCAGCACCGAGCGCGGAATGATCGGCTGCGGCTGGAACATCACGGCACCGATCATCACGATCACGCCGCCGCCGGCCACCGCCTTCGCGATGCGCATCAGATCGGGCAGGCTGGCGAACACCCACAGCCCGCGATACAGGCCGAAGCCGCGGAACATCAGCGCATAGACGGGCAGTGCCCACGTCAGCGCCATCAGCGCGCCGCTCAGGAAATCATGCGGAACGCTGCCGTTGAAACGAACGAGATAAGCGAACAACCATGCGGCGACAACCGCCGTCAGGTCGAACAGGAAAGCACTCAGGGACAGCCAAGATGCTCTGGATCGCAACATCGGCGGGAAACCTCAAGAATTGTTTTCGGCGGCCGCTTGAAACCGGCGCCAACGCATGTCGATCAACCATCCGAACCATGCCAGGACGCCATACCACGCAAGCAACGACAGCCATTGCTGCAGTTCGGGGCGGCCCTTTGCCCACGTGGCCAGAATTATGCCTGCGAGCATGATGAGGTACCAATAAAGGGCAGTCCGGCCGTGACTGACGCCCGACCGGACCATCCTTTGATAATAATGCTCGCGGTGCGCCTGCCAGAACTTTTCTCCGCGTAACAGACGTCTCAAAAGTGTTACAGATGCGTCTGCAATAAAGGGCGCGAATACCATGGCGGGGAACCAGATCGGCCAGACATCGGTACGCCAGCCCCAATAGCCCAGTGCGCCGGCCAGGAAGCCGAGCGGAATCGAGCCGGCGTCGCCGAGAAACAGTCTCGCCGGATGGAAATTGAGCAGAAGAAAGCCGAGCGCCGCGCCGGCCACTGCCGCGCCCGCCACGGCGAGATCGGGCGACGTATGCGGGCCGCCGAGCGCCGCGACCGCGTATCCGCCGAAGCCAAACAGTGCCATGCCGCCCGCGAGACCGTCGGCGCCGTCCATGAAGTTGTACAGGTTCGTCAGCCAGACCATCGCGAAACCCACGCCGGCGAGCAGCCACCACGGTGCGTCGGCCGGGAAGACGACGATCAGCGCGACGACTGCCGCGAGGTGCGCGGAGAATCGCACGCGGGCCGGCAGCCCGCGCCGGTCGTCGATCTGCGACATCGCGGCGAGTCCCGCGGCGGCGATCGCGATCAGCCAAAGCCGCGGCGCCAGCATCAGCAGCGCAACGACACAGACGGGCACGATGCCCCATCCGCCGACGCGCGGTGTCGGCAGCGTATGGAGCGAACGGTCGTTCGGAATGTCGGTGGCCAGGCGCCAGGCCCACCCGGTGGCGAGCAGTACGCGGAGAATCGTCGTCGAGGCGAATGCGGCGGCCAGGGCCACCGCGGCCGTGGTGAGCCAGGTGGGATTCGCGAGAAGCATGTGGCTTTTATTTTCGTGTATCGCGCGAACGATACCATGCGGCGGTCGCTTCGAGGCCCTGGCGGGTCGTATAGGGCGGCTGCCAGTCGAGCACGCGCCTGATCCGACCGGTATCGAGTTGCAGACTGCCCGTCAGGCGGTCGATAGCCGCACTGCGACCGATCAGCTTTCCGAGCACACGCAACAGCGCCGGCGGCACCGCGATCAGCCTCGCCGGCTTGCCGAGCGCGTCGCCGACGAGGCGCAGCAGGCCCGCGACCGTCGGGGCGTCGTCGTCGGCGACATGGAAGCATTCGCCGGCCGCTCGCGGGTCGATTGCGCAACGCAGCAGCGCGTCGGCGAGATTGTCGACGTAGACGATGCTGCGGCGCGCCGAAACCGCGCCGAGCGGCAACGGCATCCCGCGCGCGACCGCGTCCATCATTCGCAGGAAGTTGGCACGGACGGCAGGGCCATAGACGAGCGGCGGACGAACGACGACGACATCGAGCCCCGCCGACGCGCCGCACTGCGCGAGCTGCCGTTCCGCCCGCAACTTCGAACGGCCGTATGCATCCTGCGGGTCGGGTTCGAACGCTTCCGACAGCGGTATTCCGCCGTCGCCCTCTCCGACCGCCTTGATGCTGCTCGCGAACACGATGCGGCGCACGCCGTGATGGCGCGCGGCGTCGGCGAGACGCAGCGTGCCGGCGACGTTGGTGGCATCGAACGCAGCGTCGGGATCGGGGGACTCGTCGCGCATCACGTGCACGCGCGCGGCGAGATGGATCACGCAATCGGCGGTCAGGTCGGTTGGCCACGCTTCATCCAGACCCGCGAAATCGGCGGCGTCGTGCACCCATTCGAGCACGCCGTCGATGCAGCCGCCCGGACGCCGTACCAACGCGGTAACCGTATGTCCGGCATCCAGCGCACGACGACAGACCGCGCGGCCGACGAAGCCGTTCGCGCCGGTGACGACGAGGTGACTCACCAGAGCCTCCAGCCAAAGCGGTTGTAGAACTTGAAGGCCGACGCGGCGAACATGCGGATGTGCGCGAAGCCCTTGCGCGACGCCCCCCCACCGTGATGGATGACGCGCACCGAGGGAACATACGCGACGCGGGCAATCTCGTGCGTGCGCAGGCTCAGGTCGTAGTCCTCGAAGTACAGGAAATAGCGTGGATCGAAGCCGCCGAGTTTCTTCAGGACTTCGGTGCGGAACAGCATGAAGCAGCCGCTGACGATGGGGGGGTCCCAAACGACGTCGCGGTCGTTGATGACGTCGCGCATTTCGTAGCGGGCGAGGCGCTTCGCAAAAGCTGCCCGAAACCGCGCCGGCAGGAAGCCGCGCACGAGCAGATCGAGCACCGCCGGGTAACGGCGGCAGAGATACTGCTGCCCGCCTGTGTCATCGCCGATCCATGGCGTGAGCGCGCCGACGTCGGGACGCGAACCGAGAAACGCACGGGCGGCAACGAGCGCGTCTGCGTCGAGATCGATGTCAGGATTCAAGATCAGGTGAAACGGGCGTGTCGACGATTCGATCGCGAGATTGTGCCCCCGTCCGTAGCCAACGTTGCCGTGGCCCGACAGAATCCGGGTGGTAATACCTTTCGTATCGAGATCATCAATCAATGCAGACACGTCTCCCAGCCCACCGTTATCGACCAGAAACAGATCGACCGGGCATTCGAGCGAAGCCGTACGCAGGCGGTCACGCGCCGCGACCAGACTGGCCAGCGTCTGCTCAAGTTGAACGGTATCGGGGTGATAAACGACGATGGAGATTGACAAACCATCGACATCGCTGGGGGGCACGCTTATTACATTCATCCGTGGTTCGACTGCGCGCCTGCATGACGAAGCGCTGGTTGGACAACTGCCGATGCATGAAATCACGCACTCATACGGTTACTGAATCGTACAAGCCCGCTTTTCGTTTGAAATGCGGGGTCGACCCGATATTTTAACGCCTGCGTGCCCGGCAGCAATCATTAAATCAGTCCCCATTTTAAGCGCCGCTTCGACTACGACAAGCCGGCACCTCGACCGCATACTATGCCCTCTCCGTACACTAAGCTAGGCAGTTTTGACCCAGCCGGAACGATTCGGCCTTCGACGAGTCAATGCTGCTCGCAGGTAACACATGGTAACGGCTTGCCCTGAAATTACCGTACTCAAGTCGTACCTGCATTCCGTGTCTGCTTAGAATGTACCCACGGCTCAACATGCCAGCCATTGGATACCGTGCAACTGTGCCTGGAATGCCCGCGCGGAGCTCATCAGAGCCGCCTGAGCACAGCCTTGCCGACATCGAACCACGGCACCAGTTACGGAAGCGACAACGCAACGCCCCCCTCAATAGATAGGTCCGTTTCACTCTATGCTCAACTCCTCGTCCGTGACTCCGACCTTGATCGTGGTCTTGGGCATGCACCGTAGCGGAACAAGCGTTCTCACGCGCGCGATGGAAACGCTCGGCGCCAATCTCGGCTCGAGACTCATGCCTGCGGCAGCGGGAAACAACGACAAGGGATTTTTCGAAGATATCGACGTCAACCAGATCAACATCGATGTCATGCACGCCGCCGGCTTCGACTGGGACACCATGGCACCGATCGACTCGAACGCGATCGATATGCACCGACTCGACGAGCTCCGTGTCAAAGCCGCGGCCATGATTCGCGCAAAATGCGGTGGCAAGACTTTTGCGCTCAAGGATCCGCGCATTGCCCGCCTGTCTTGGTTCTGGCAACCCGTCCTCGCTGGCTTGCAAATCCGCGTCGTATACGTCATTGCCATTCGCAATCCAATCAGCGTTGCACGCTCGCTCCTGGAGCGCGACCAATTTGCCGAAGAAAAATCGCACATCCTTTGGCTCGCTCACACTCTTTCCGCACTCGAGATGAGCTTCGGCAGCACGCGGACACTCATGAGCTATGATGCGCTGCTGGATGCACCCCAAGCGGAATTGACGAGAATCTCATCCGAACTGGGATTGCAGCTAATCGAGTCCGAGGCTGCAACATTCGCCCGTGAATTCATCGACGGCGACCTCAGGCACACCAGATTTGCTGCGGAAGACCTCAATCTGCTTCACTCCGCGCCTCGCCAGGTCAAGGCGCTTTTCGCCGCACTCGATGAATCGGTACGATGCAGACTTCCGGCCGACAACACGTTGCTGTCCTCTGCCGCCAGAGACGCGCGCACTTATCTTGACGACATCTCGCCACTTTTAAGATATGAATGGCAGCTCGACCGGCAGTTCCACCAGGCACAAGCGTCCGAGAAAGCAAGCGACGCTGCACTTCACGATCACCAGCGCGCAACCGACACATTGCATGCAACAATTGCTTCGCTTAACGAAACAATTCACGCATTGGAGCAGCAGCAGCAAGCATGGTCCCAAGCACTGCAAAGCGCCCACAGCGAGCGTGACGATGCGTTTAACAGACAGGAAGAACTCGCGGCGCAACTGCGCTTGACCCATGCGGCGCTCGCCGACACGGAATCGAAAATGACGACCGCCAGCGCAGAACTCGATGATTTACGTAGATCACAGATCGAAATCTTGACGTCGAAAAGCTGGCGGATAACATCACCACTGCGTGCGGTCAAACGCTTGCTGAAGAGAGCCTGACCGGGCAAAGATACAACTCGCCTGACTCGTCAGGCCTCGCATTCCTTTCTAGTGAATGCGGGCCGCCATATCTCCGCCCATGCCCGTTGCGCCGATAGTGCAACATTGCACGCATCCCCTGACCGGAAAGCCCCGCGAAACAAGCAGCCATCACGCATGGCACTACGCCGCCATATCCTCGCTCAGATCCTTCTGCTCGACCCACGGCTTGCGCACGCGCGGCGGGAAATTGGGACGAAAATCGCCACCGCTTATGGTCAGATTCGGGTTATAGAACGGATCGTTCCTGATGACATCCGCCCAGATTCTGCGAAAATTGTCGCATTCCTCAAGGAACTGCCGACGGCGATCTTCGTTTGTCGGCAGTCCGAGGCTCGCCGATTCGTGATGGAAAAGCAATGCACGCGGCGTCCATACATTCGCGTAACCCGCCTGTCCCAGACGCATGCCAAGATCCACGTCATTGAACGCCACCGCGAAATTGACCTCGTCAAAACCCGAGACTTCGAGAAAGACTTCGCGACGCATCACCACGCACGCGGCCGTTACTGCCGAGTACCGTTGAGTGCACGCTGCACGACCGAAATAGCCGAACGTTTCGCCTGGCTCTCCGACATGCGGATGCCCCGCAAGGCCGCCGATACCCACGACCACGCCACTGTGTTGGATCGTCCCGTTCGGATAAAGCAGCTTGGCACCAACGGAGCCGACTTCGGGGCGCAACGCGTGCCCGACCATTTCCCGCAACCAGTTCGGTTCGATCACTTCAATGTCGTTGTTCACGAAGGCGACCAACGGCGCATCCGTCTGGGTCACGGCCCAATTATTCAGCGCGGCAAAACTGTACGGCTTGTCGTAGTCGAGCAAACGCACCTTCGGCGATTGCTGCACCTGCGCGAAATACTCCATCGTGCTCGCTTCGACGCTGCGATTGTTCACGATGACGATTTCATAGTTCTCGTAGGTCGTTTTTTCGAGAATCGAGTCGACGGCAACACGCAGCAGTTCTACCTTGTCCTTCGTCGGAATGATGATCGCGACCTTCGGCTCAGGTGCAGGAACCGGCCACGTAACCTGGTAGTAGCCGAGATGCGGCTGACGTTTCACCGTCGCACTCCGGCCGGTTCGCTCAAGATGCTCGCGAATCGCACGCTCCGCGGCCTCATACGGATACAGCTTCTCGGTCGTGGCAAGCGCGACAGAACCACTGATTGCCCGCCAGTGGTAAAGAATGAACGGAATATGCCTGATGCGCTCCGGCGTCGTTTGCTCGCTGAAGCGAAGTGTCACGTCGTAATCCTGGCTACCGTTGAACGCACTCCGGAAACCGCCGATCTCCCGCAGTATCGACGTGCGGTATACCGCCAGATGCACCACCGCGTTCTGCGACAGCATCAGATCGTAGTTCCAGTCCGACTTGAACCACGGCTCGTAGCGCTTGCCCTGCTCGTCGATCTTGTCTTCATCCGAGTAGAGCATGTCGAGATCGGGCTGCTTGTTCAGTTCCACCACGACCATATACAAGGCATGCGCGGCTAGCTCGTCATCATGATCGAGCAGCGCGCTGAACTCGCCTGTCGCAAGCGACAACGCCGAATTGGTGGCTTCGGCAATATGTCCGTTCGTCTCGCGCCGCATATATCGGATTCTTGAATCCTGCGCTGCATATCGTTCGCAAATCCGCTGCACGTGCGGTTGCGGCGACGCATCGTCGACGAGGCACAGCTCCCAGTGATCGTAGAGTTGCTCGCGGACCGACTCGATACATCGGATCAGGAACGGTTCGGGCGTGTTGTAGAGCGGAACCAGTACGGAAATGAGCGGACGATACGCCAGGCGCTGGATATGAGCAGCGATCCCGGATACGTCATCCTGCGACAACGTATCGTAGCGTGTCACCCAATCACCATACTCGTTGCCTGACTGGCCCGCCAAGGTATCGATCGTGCGATCCCTGAGGGCATGCCGCAGCGCGCCAACGACGCCACGCGCCTTGACTAGCCGCATGGCTTGCACGGCATACGGGAAAACCAACGCGGGCTTATCGCGCAGCACACGGATCACCGGCTTCATGCGACGCCACGCCAGCGAAAGCCTTGACATGGGTTGAATCGAGAACCGCTTGATCCTGAAACGTCCGGGGCAACTCATCGGATCCAGGCGAATCGCCTGTACATTCGCCGGGAATACGACCATCGCACCCTGAGACGACAACGACGCTGCGGGCAGCGCCTGCGCAAGCTCCTGTGAAAAACCGGCTCCGGCATTGAAATAGAACGTCGGCGCAAGAATCCCGCTCTCGAGTTCGACCTCAAGCGTGACAAGGTTCCACCCTGCCGAGATTCGAGCATTACCGAAATCAAGCAGAAAATAAGGATCCGCCCCGGTGGCAACCCACCACGGCCCGTCAGGCGTCAAATCATTCGCGGGGTTGAGCGTCGGCTCGATCATATGAGTCATTTTTGAGTTGACGAGTTGCGGGACAGACTATCGCCGCCGGGAATTTGCACAAACAGGTCGCTTACCGTCTGATCGAATCGCAGCGTTGAACAATCGACTGCGACACGCTCAAGCGCGTTCGCCCGTACGGCGTTCCACAACACCTCGTCGCTATACAAGCGCACACATGCGTCGGCATATGCATCGGCATCATCCTCGGCTAGCAGGTGCACACCGGACTCCCACCCGAGTTGTTCGGCAATCAATCGGGTGGTCACCATTGGAACACCATACGATGCGGCACTATGCGCCTTTAGCGGGATGCCTGCGGCGATTCGAGTCGGGGCAATGACGACTCGTGCAGCGTCGTACCATGGCTCGAGTTCATCGACTCGGCCGACTAGGTGTACCGATCGATCCTTCAATGCGAAAACACTGGCTGCCCGGTTGTAGCCGACGACGTGGAGCTTAAGATCGGCACCAAGTTTCTCGAGAATCCTCGGCCAGATTTGCGTGACGAACCAGCGCAGCGAATCGGCATTGGGCGATTTGTCGTCGTGAATCCCACCGACGAACAGGAAATCGGAACGTTGCGCGAACGCACGCGGCGTCGGCGTCGGCTCGACCGCATGGCCGAGCACGTAGACGGGTCCCACGCCATGCGATTCGAATTGACGCTTCTCGGCTTCGGACACGGAAATGATCGCCTTGGCCGGACGGGTCAACGCAATTTCGTCTGCAATCATCTTGCGTGCTTCGTCTGACGACACGGTCTCGCCGGACAACTTTCGCTCCAGCAGTACTCGCGACGAGAACAACGATTCTGCGTCGTAAATGATAGCCGTGTCGCTCACCCACGGTGACTTGCCGCCGTTGGTTGCCCCGAGAAACGCTTCCATATTGTGCGGACGGCAAACCACGATTGCGTCGTAGTAGCCTGCCCGCTCCTTAAGAAATCGCGGAAGCTCGCGCGCGGAATGGTCACGCATTACCTCCACTGAAGCCGGAACCGTGCGCCGGATGGCTGGCCAGCTCTCGTCGTGGCGGAACATCGGGAAAAGCGTGATGTCTGCTCCCGCCTTTTCCAGCGCGCACAGAAGTTCCAGCGCGCGCGGGTACCCCGATCCCAGGCTTTCATGCGGGACACGGTCCTCGATAAAGAGAAGTTTCTTCCGGTTGCTGCGAGCTGCACGTGCCCACAGAATCTTGTCCGGTGCCGCCTCCTGCTGCTCCCGGAGCCAGCCCGCGTGCCGCTCGCGGAATATCGCGTGGTTTCGTTGTTGCAGTTGTAAAGCCTGGGCACTGGTCGATGCACTGCCGAATTCGTAATGCATGATCACGACGTCTGGATCGAACACCACGCGGTGCCCTGACTCCCACAATCGCAGGCAATAGTCTGTTTCCTCGTAGTAGGCAGGCGCATAGCGTTCGTCGAACGCATTCAGGCTTTCGAACAATTGGCGCGGGGTCAACAGGAACGCCCCGGAGCAATAGTCGACATCGCGGCGGAACATGTATTCCGCACCATCAGGTGCGGCACCTCGGCCATAGCCCGTGCATGCACCGTTTTGCCAGACTACGGATCCAGCCTCCTGAAGTAATCCGTCGGGCAGGATGATGCGTCCTCCGACAGCACCGATATCGCCTTCCGCCTCGCAAAGCGCAATCGCTGCCTCCAGCGAGCCCGCCATTAGAAGTGCATCGTTGTTGAGGAACAGCAAATACTTGCCGCGCGCCTCCTTCGCCGCCTGGTTCGTGCCTTTCAGGAAGTGCAAGTTCTCCTTGCTGCGGATGATTGTTGCACCTTCGATACGGTCGAGCAGTCGGGACGTTGCATCGGTCGATGCATTGTCAAGGATGATAACTTCCGCCTTGATCGCGCTATCGCTCAGCACTTCGGCAATCGATGCCAAACATGCATAGCTCAACTCGACGCTGTTATAGAAGATCAGCAAAATGCTGACGTCGGGCTCGGCATGCCGTTTGAATCGCAGCATTCCGCTCGAGGTCAGGAACGCGTCGAAACGAACCTTGAATCCGGCGCGCATCGCCGCTTTCGCATCGGTTCCCAGAGCGGCGTTGGAAGACCCCGGGGCCGTCGTCAACGATCCACCGGGACCGGACGCACCGGCGGCTGAAAGCGCCAGCGGCTTCACCGCTCCCGAGCCGCGAAGCCGCGTAATCACGGCACGCATCGGTGCCGTCACTCGCCAGGATGTGGAGTTCCGAAACGATTGAACGATCTGATCGCGTTCGCGAAGCTCGCTCTCCATCAATCTGTGCAGCTGTTCTTCATACTCGCTGCGTTGCTGGGAAAGTTTCACTTCCAGCCGCTCGACTTCGGAAGAGAGACGCGCGCACTCTGCCTTGCTTGCCGCGTGGATCGATTGCTCTTCCCGTGCCCGCGCCAGATCTGCCTCAAGCACAACGATGCGTTGACGGAGGGCCTCTTGAGCGGCAACTGCATCCTCGGCGCCTGATTCAAGCGTCTGTCGAACCGCCCGCTCCTGTGCCAGCTCCGACGCAAGTGCGCCGATACGCTCATCGAATCCGGCCTTGGCAGACTGCGCTTCATGCGAGAGCCGCACGATCTCGCCACTCAGGTTATTGGCATGCCTGTCGAGATCAACTGCCTGAACATGACGGCGAAATGCCTCGCCGCGCGCCGCGAACATTGCCCGAATCGTCGATGCAGCTGCCGGATCGTCACCGAGCGCCATCAGTTTGGCAATTAACGGTGCACTCTCGGCCCCAATACAAAGCACGCCAAGCCCCTCGGAGTTGTCGAACTCGAACGACGGGTACTTGGCCGACAGTTCCTGCCAAAGCTGCCAGACTCCGAACCCTCGCTCGCGCACGTTGATATCGTGAAACAGGACAACTGCTTGATCCGAGAGAGCGTCGAACCATGTATCGAAATCGTGCTTAACCGCCTCGTAGGTATGCAAGCCGTCGATATGGAGCAGATCGATCTCTCCTTGCGGACGAGTCGGAAAGTATGCCCTCGCCTCGTCGAACGTCATTCTGAGGAGCTTCGAGAACCCCGCGTAGTGAAGGTCGTTGAACTTGGATATGCTCTCGAATACATCCTCGTCGTACTGGCCGGCATGCTCGTCTCCCTGCCACGTATCGACGGCAAAGCAGCGCGTCGATAACCCGTACTGAGATACTGCCTGACAGAACGCCGAATAGGAATTGCCGCTGTGAGTGCCCAACTCCACCAGCACCCGTGGCTGTACCGCTTTCACGAGCCAGAATGCGGTTGCGATGTGCCCCGCCCATGCACCCGGAGAAACAAGCCGGCGGGGCTCCCAGAACAGCTCCCCGTCGATGCCCAAGGCCTCGATAATTTCGGGAAGCAAATATTGACCAGTTGTATTTTCCACTTGATTCCTTCGTAGTCGGATGACTGTGCCGCCCCCGCCAGCAATCGATCCTGTGTTCAGGCGAATCCGACGCAAACCGCTACAACGCATTTCTTATCCAGCTCCGTCAGGCCGCGCTAAGCAGCTCTCACGACGCAGCACGCGCGCTTATATCGGCTTGACGTCACGTCCGTAGTTGTCCTCAAAGCGCACGATGTCATCCTCGCTCAAATAGGCGCCCGATTGAACCTCGATCAGTTCAAGCGGGATCTTGCCCGGGTTCTCCAGCCGATGCTTCGCACCGAGCGGAATATAGGTCGACTGATTTTCCGTCAACAGCAACTCGCGCCCGTCGTTCATCACTCGCGCCGTGCCGCGTACGACAATCCAGTGCTCGGCGCGATGATGATGCATCTGCAGACTAAGGGACGATCCGGGGTTCACGATGATTCGTTTCACCTGGAATCGCTCGCCGTGATCGATGCTTTCGTAAGTACCCCATGGACGCACAACCTTGCGATGCGTCACGGATTCGTGCCGGCCCGACGCATTCAAGCGCTCGACAATCGTCTTCACGCGCTCGGTCTGGCTCCGATGAGCAACGAGTACCGCGTCCGCCGTTTCAACGACGATCGTGTCCTTCAGCCCGATGGCGGCAACCATCCGATGGTCCGCCCGGATATAGCTGCCCGTCACGTCTTCTGCCATCACATCGCCCGACAATGCATTGCCGTCGGTGTCTTTCTCGGTGATGTCGGCGAGCGCAGACCACGAGCCGATATCGCTCCAGCCCATGCCCGATGCAACAACCATCGCCGCGCGGCTCGTCTTTTCCATCACGGCATAATCGATGGAGATATCGGGACACGGGGCAAACGCTTGCGCGTCCAAACGTATGAAGTCCTCATCCCGCCGGGCCTGCGCAACCGCTTGCTCGATATTTTCCAGTACCGTCGGGGTATAGCGGGCCAAATCTTCCAGATAGGCCGACGCCTTGAGCATGAACATGCCGCTGTTCCAGTAATACCCGCCTTGGTCCAGGAAGCGCCCCGCCGTTTCGGCATCGGGCTTCTCCGTGAATCCGTCGACGCGGTACGCTCGACCGATTTCGTCCAACGCAGCGCCACTGCGGATATAACCGTAGCCGGTATGAGGGCTCGTCGGCTCGATTCCGAAAGTCACGAGATACCCTTCTCGCGCGATATCGGCTGCCGACGATGCGAGCTCCGAAAACACGGCAGTGTCAAGAATGACGTGGTCCGACGGCAAGACCATCAGCAATGCATCCGGCGAGCGCTCGATAGCGATCAGCGCGGCGGCCGCAACCGCCGGCGCCGTATTGCGCTTCATCGGCTCCAGAACGATAGCCTGCGGTTTGACACCGATGCCCTGCAACTGGTCGGCGACCAGAAAGCGCTGATCCTGGTTTGCGACGACAATCGGCTCGGCCACGTCCGCCATGCCGGCCAGTCGGCGTACCGTTTGCTGGACGAGTGTGTGCTTCCCCGTCAGCCGCAAGTACTGCTTCGGATATCCGCCGCGCGACATGGGCCACAAGCGGGTGCCGCTCCCTCCGCACAAAACGACAGGATAGATGTTCACGTCAACTCCATTCTCTCCGGTGCTTCCTCAATGATCTGTTCGACAGTTCACTTCGTGCACCACTGCCATCAGTTTTCGCAAGACACCTAAGCAAGCGGTGCCACTCTGGGGGGCCACGCGAGACTGAAATCCTCACGATCGAGGGTAAGGTTCGGGCTGTAACACGGATCGTCCAGCAACATCTGGCCCCAACGCCCCATCATGTACGCGGTTTCACGCTGGAATCGCAGTTGGTTGGATGGATCGGTTTCCGGGCCGCGTGTCGCTGACTCGTGGTGATACAGCTCGGCAAATGGCGTCCATACGTTCCGGTAGCCCGCCTCGCGGACGCGCAAGCAGAAATCGACATCGTTGTAGGCCACGGCCAGATTTTTTTCGTCCAGCCCCTCGACTTCCCGGTAGATAGACGTGCGCACCAGCATGCATGCAGCCGTCACCGCAGAGAATGCGCTGACGAGACCGGCACGCCCGAAGTACCCACGCGTCGTCCGCGGAACGTGCTTATGCGCATTGCCAGCGACGCCCACGATTCCCAACACAAGACCTGCATGCTGCACGGTGTCGTTCGGATACAGCAATTTTGCACCGACTGCCCCCACTCCGGGCTGCAGCGCCAGGCCGACCATGTCGGACAACCAGTCAGGAGAAATGACTTCGACGTCGTTGTTGAGCAAACAAACAAACTCGCCGTTGGCAGCCGCTACCGCAGCGTTGTTCAGCGCCGAGTAATTGAACGGTCGATCGTCCCTCAAGACCCGAATTCTAGGATCCTGAACGAGAGACTCCAAATAAAGCAGTGCTTCCGCGTCATCCGAGCCGTTGTCAACGATCAGGATCTCGTAATTTTCGTAAATCGTACGCGCGAGAATGCTACCGATGCATTGACGCATCAGGTGCACTGCATTCCGGGTCGGAATAATCAGCGTAATGAGCGGCAGCTGGGCCGGCAGTGCATGCCGAACGCGATAGCCATATCCGATGTATTCGGCATGCGCTGCAGCCTTCAGCCGACCGAAATGCTCATTGATGGACTTTTCGCCAACCAGCGCCGCATAGGGCTTGGCTTCAACGCCGCTTGACGTGCTGGTCGAATGAATACGCCAGTGATACAGCACACGAGGAATATGACAAATGGCGCTCGCGTCGACGCGCTCGATGCAACGCAGTGCGAGATCGTAGTCCTGCGACCCTTCATAGCCGATGCGAAACCCGCCGACCTCGTCCAGCAGTGCTTTCTCGTAGACCCCGAGGTGGCTGAACATATTGTGCGAATGAAACAGCTCGGGGTTCCACTGGCATTTGAAATACGGATCCCTACGTTTGCCGGCCTCGTCGATCTTGTCCTCATCCGAATAAATCAGACGAATTGACGGATTTCGCTCGATCGTATCCGCCACGCAGTACAGCGCATGCTCCGGCAAAAGATCGTCGTGATCCAGCAAGGCAACCCACTCCCCGGTTACCAGACCGAGCGCGCTGTTCGATGCAGCGGAAATATGGCCGTTCGTTTCGCGGAATACCACCTTGATCCGCGAGTCCAATGCGGCATAACGCTCGAGTAGCGGACGAATCGCCGGGTTCGGCGAGCGATCGTCGGCGATGCACAGTTCCCAATGAGGATAGAGCTGGCTCCGCACCGATTCAATCGCTTCCGCCAGCCATTCGGGACGCGGATTGTAGACCGGCATCACGACCGAAATCAGCGGTGCTTTTGCAAGCTCGCTGATGCGACGCGCGATTGCCTCGCGCATTGCGTCGTCGATCCGATCGTGTCGACTTATCCAGTTCGCGTAATCCTCAGGATCGATCGCCCCAGGTGCTCCGGCCATCATCCACGTCAGCTTGCGTCTGACGCCGCCCCAACCTTCACGCCGATAGACGGCATAGCCCTGCCGCAACAGGGCGCCAAGATTCCTGCCACCGGTGATCCGGCCTACGAGCGAACTGATTTTTGACAATGTCATCTGGATAACGGCGAGACTCAGGCTACTGCCGCCTCGTACTGCGACACGACCTCATCGGCCGGGCCGAATGCGCGAATCCGGCCCCGCTCCATCCACAGCGCCTTGTTGCAGACCTTGCGGATTTCGCTGTTGGAATGCATGGCTAGGACGACAATCTCGGCACGACTATGCAGATCCGCCAAGCGCGCCTCCGCCTTGTGCATGAACGATGCGTCGCCCACGCCCATCACTTCGTCGAGCAACAGGATTTCCGCATCGACTGCGGTGGACACGGCGAATGCAAGGCGAACCCGCATGCCGCTGGAATAGGTACGAATCGGCAAATCAAGATAGTCTCCGAGTTCACAGAACTCAGCGATATCCTGTTGTTTCTTGCGGATTTCGGCGTCGGACATCCCGAGTAGCAGACCCCTCAGACGAATATTCTGCATACCGGTGGAATTTTCATCCATGCCGAGGCTGATATCCAGCAACGGTACGGCCTTGCCGCTGCGCGACACGGTGCCGGCTGTCGGCGGGTAAATGCCCGCCATCACACGCAACAGCGTCGACTTTCCCGCGCCGTTGTGCCCGATCAGTCCAATGCGATCGCCACGCTCGAAGCGAACGTTGACGTCGTCAAGCGCGCGCACGACGATTACGCCATCACTGCCCTCGGCAATGCGATTGCGTCGTCCCATGCGCATGACCTGCTTCTTCAGCGAGCGTCCCTGCACGTCATAGATCGGCAAATCGAGCGTCACGTTCTTCAAATCGATATAGGCCACGACGTGCTCCTCAAACCCAGTACGGGATACGTTTCACATAACGACCGGTCAGCCACAACGCGACAATCCAGCCTGCCACGGCCATACCGGCCGTGACCCCCCATGTCAGCGCACTCGGCGCCTGCCCGATCAGCGGACCACGTACGACATCGATCAGATAGGCAAGCGGATTCCACTCGACGATGAAGGTATAGCGGTTCAATGCGTTGGGACGAAAGATAATCGGCGTCACGTAGAACGCCACCTGCAGCAATGCCGAAATGATCTGGGGAAGATCGCGAAAGCGTGCAGACAGCAAACCAACCGTCATCGCAATCCAGAGAATGTTCAGGATGTACAGCAGCAGGCCGGGGATAAACAATGGCAGAGTTTCCCAGCTCTTCACACCGAACACCGCGAGGAGCACGACGATGATCACGGCGTTGTGAGTCATCACAATCAGGTTTCGCCACACCACCTGCAGCATGTAGATCAGCTTTGGGGTTGCCATTTGCCTGATGTATGACGCGCTGTTGATATAGGCAACGCTACCGTCCTGAATCGTCTGCGAAAGCAGCCCCCACATCACAAGACTCGCTGCCAGGAACGGCAGATACGCGTGCATGTCTTGGCCGAAAAGCGTACCGTAGACGACGCCCAACGACCCGATCATGACGCCCATGCTGATCGTCAGCCAGAACGGGCCGACCCGCGAGCGCGCATAGCGCTGCCGGATTTCCAGCCAGCCTAGCAGCGTCCATAACCGCCAGGACACGATGCTTTGTTTAAGGTCTGCAATTGCGACAGTGAGCATGCGATTCTTCAACAATAAGTAGTTAGACGACAAATCCTGGAACCTGCCGTAATCGATGGATTACAGCTCCCCCGAGCGCCCGGTCAGTCCATGCCAGATGCCGAGCAATGAGAGCCGCAGGTGCGCCACGCGAGGCTGCATGAACAACGCGTAGATCGCAAGCCGGACCGGCATCTTGACCAGTTCGGTCGACTTCCAGCTCCAGGGTACGTAGGAACGCCGGATCAGCGCGATCGCGTTGCGGAACAGATAGTAGTGCCGAACCGCGCTGTGCCCCGGGTAACTCCGCCCGAACACCTTCACCGGCTCGCCGCCCAGTTCATGCTTCAACCGCAACGCCGGCGCGCCGAGCACCGAATACCCCTTCGAGCGCGCGCGGACACACCATTCGAGGTCGACGAAGTCGATGAACAGCGAATCGTCCATCGGGCCGATGTCGCGCCATACAGCCAGATTCACGCACGATCCCGACGTAATCAGAAAGTCGACCTCGACCGGTTGCACACCGTCCGGCTGAACCCGGCGCAGCTTCACGTACCCGAAGCGGACGAACGGCGCGACGCCGCCCAATCGCGCATCCTCGTACGCGGGGCCGACGAGCGCCACGCGACGATTACGCATGCGCTCGGCCGCCATTGTCCGAGGCAGTTCGACCAGCAATTCGTCTGACGGCTCGCTATCCTGATCGAACAGCAATACCGACGTACAGTTCGCCGCGGCCAGCCGTTCGATGCCCTGGTTGAGCGCCGTCGCGATGCCAAGATTGGCGCCGTTCGCGACATAGTCGATACGCGCGTCGAGCCCGAGCGCTTCCGGCGCACTGATGCTCTCCGTGTTATCCACCACCACGCATGGCCATACTTTGGCGAGCCGGTTCGCACGGACTACGCAACCGCTATCCGGCCGGTAGAACACAATCACGACACCGGTCTGCTCCTGAACCCCGGAATTCTGATTCAAGTTACTCACTCAGGCACAGCTTCAGCGCATCGGCCCAGTCCGGCAACCGCAACCCGAATGCTTCGGTCAGCTTGTCGTGCGACAGCCGCGAATTGGACGGGCGCTTGGCGGGAACCGGGTAGTCGCTCGCCGGAATCGGCAACACCTTCGGCGCATGCTCGCCCATCGCCTGGGCGAAGATTGCCTCGGCAAACCCGTGCCACGACGTGGCGCCCGCGGACGTGAAGTGATAGACGCCGGAACGCCGCGCCCACCAGTCCGCGTCATCGGCCGCCAATGCCTGCGCGACGATGTGCGCGGTGGCGGTGGCGATCGTCTTCGACCATGTCGGGGCGCCAACCTGATCCGCGACGACACGCAACTCAGGACGCTCGCTCCCGAGCTTCAGCATCGTCAGCAGGAAGTTCTTGCCGCGGCGGCCGTACACCCAGCTCGTCCGCAGGATCAAGTGTGCGCAACCTGTCGCCGCGATGGCCTGCTCGCCCTCCAGCTTGGTCAGCCCATAGACGTTCTGCGGGTTGGTCGCGTCCGTTTCGACATAGGCACCCTCTTTGGTGCCGTCGAACACATAGTCGGTTGAGTAATGAACCAGCGCTGCACCGAGGCGCGCCGCCTCCTCTGCGAAAGCACGCGGGACTTCGACATTCAGCCGGCGCGCGGCGTCGACGTCCGCCTCGGCCTTGTCGACGGCCGTGTACGCGGCCGGGTTCACGATGATCGACGGCTTCAGCTCGCGCACGACGCTGCGCACCCGATCGAGGTCGGACAGGTCGAGCATCGAGCGGTCGCATGCGACCACGCGGCCGAGTCCTTGCAGCGAGCGCAGCAGTTCGAACCCGACCTGACCATTCACACCCGTCACGAGAATCGTCGGCTCAGGAGTCACACCCACCTCACGCATAAACTTCGGCTTCGCTCAAACGCTTGCCGGCCGCATCCTTCGCCGCCAGCAGCGGCTCGAAATCGATCGGCCACTCGATCCCGATCTCCGGGTCGTTCCACACGATGCTGCGCTCGTGTTCGGGGAACCAGTAGTCGGTCGTCTTGTAAAGGAACTGCGCGGCCTCCGACAGCACGACGAACCCGTGCGCGAAACCGGGCGGCACCCACAGTTGCCGATGGTTGTCGTTCGACAGCACCACACCCACCCACTTGCCGAAGTTGGGCGAATCCTTGCGAATGTCGACGGCGACGTCGAACACTTCGCCCTCGACCACGCGAACGAGCTTGCCCTGCGCGTGCTGGATCTGATAGTGCAGGCCGCGCAGCACGCCCTTCGACGAGCGCGAATGGTTGTCCTGCACGAATTCGACGCCGGGTGCGACCTGCTCGGCGAATTCCTTCCCGTTGAAGCTTTCGTAGAAGAACCCGCGCGCGTCGCCGAACACCTTCGGCTCGATGATCTTGACTTCGGGCAGCGCCGTTGCCGTTACTTGGATGGCCATGCGACTTGATCCGTAAGAATGTTCTTCAGGTACTGACCGTATGCGTTCTTCGCGAGCGGCTGGGCGAGCTTCAGCACTTGTTCCGCGTCGATCCAGTTGCGGCGATACGCGATCTCTTCCGGACAGGCAACCACGAGACCTTGCCGCTTCTGCAGCGTCGCGATGAAACTGGCCGCCTCGATCAGCGAATCGTGCGTGCCGGTATCGAGCCAAGCGTAGCCACGCCCCATGATCTCGACGTTCAGCGCGCCGCTGTCGAGATAACGCGAATTGACGTCGGTGATTTCGAGCTCGCCGCGCGGCGACGGCTTGATGTCGGCCGCGATGTCGCACACCTGGTTGTCGTAGAAGTACAGGCCCGTCACCGCGTAGTTCGAACGCGGCTTCGCGGGCTTCTCCTCGATCGACAACGCGCGGAACGACTTGTCGAATTCGACGACGCCGTAACGTTCCGGGTCGTGCACGTGATACGCGAACACCGTCGCGCCCGTTTCCTGCGCATGCGCGCGCTCGAGCTGCTTCGCGAGGTCGTGACCGTAGAAGATGTTGTCGCCGAGGATCAGCGCCGACGGATCGTTGCCGACGAACTCCTTGCCGATGATGAACGCCTGCGCGAGACCGTCGGGCGACGGCTGCACCGCGTACTGGATGTTCATCCCCCACTGGCTGCCGTCGCCGAGCATCGACTCGAAGCGCGGCGTGTCCTGCGGCGTCGAGATGATCAACACGTCGCGAATGCCCGCGATCATCAACGTCGACAGCGGGTAGTAGATCATCGGCTTGTCGTACACCGGCAGAAGCTGCTTCGAGACGACGTGCGTGATCGGATACAGCCGGGTGCCGGAACCGCCGGCGAGAATGATGCCTTTACGTGCCATCGCTTCTCTCCTCACGTGCGTTTCGCGTAGTTCGTCTCGACCCACTTGCGGTACTCGCCCGATGCGACCTCATCGGCCCACACCTGGTTGTCGAGATACCAGTCGACCGTCTTCGCCAGGCCGGTCTCGAACGTTTCCGCAGGCTTCCAGCCGAGTTCGCGTTCGAGCTTGCGCGCATCGATCGCGTAGCGGCGATCGTGGCCGGGCCGGTCGGTCACATAGGTGATCTGGTCACGGTACGAACCCGCTGCCTTCGGGCGCGCCTTGTCGAGCAGGTCGCACAGCGTATGCACGACTTCGAGGTTCTTCTTCTCGTTCCAGCCGCCGACGTTGTACGTCTCGCCCGGTACGCCACGCGCGAGCACTTCGCGGATCGCGCTGCAGTGGTCGCCGACGTACAGCCAGTCGCGCACGTTCTGGCCGTCGCCATACACCGGCAGCGGCTTGCCCGCGAGCGCGTTCGCGATCATCAGCGGGATCAGCTTTTCCGGGAACTGGTACGGGCCGTAGTTGTTCGAACAGTTCGTCGTCAGCACCGGCAGGCCATACGTATGATGGTACGCGCGCACCAGGTGGTCGGAGCCCGCCTTCGTCGCGGAATACGGGCTGTTCGGCGCGTACGGTGTCGTCTCGGAGAATTGCGGGTCGGTGGCCGACAGCGAACCGAACACCTCGTCGGTCGACACGTGCAGGAAACGGAACGCGGCCTTGTCGGCGTCGTTCAGACCGTTCCAGTACTGGCGGGTGGCCTCGAGCAGCGTGAACGTGCCGACGACGTTGGTCTGCACGAAGTCCGCGGGACCGTGGATCGAGCGATCGACATGGCTTTCCGCGGCGAAGTGCAGCACCGCGCGGGGCTTGTGCTCGGCCAGGAGGGCGTCCAGCGCGTCACGGTCGCAGATGTCGACGCGCACGAACACGTGCTTCGGGTTTCCGTCCAGCGACTGCAGCGTGCGCAGGTTCCCTGCGTACGTCAGCTTGTCGACGTTGAGCACGGCTTCGTCGGATGCGCGCAGCCAGTCGAGTACAAAATTGGCACCGATAAAACCCGCGCCGCCCGTAACCAGGATCATGAGGCTCCCTCAATTAGTGTGCGGCAGACGCCATCAGGCGCCTGCCACCTCAGATTCGCAAATGCTAGTAGCTTGTGATTGCCACGTCCAACCGGGAATTTTAACCGGTCGACATGGCCTCCAAAGTCATGAAATGCTAATTTTGTTGGGGAAAGCGACAATTATAGGTAGCCGCCCCCTGCAAAAGCCATGCCGCTAACAACTTGATACAGCGCTTCGAACCCTTTCCGGGCATGAAATTTCTTGCCAAATCAACGCACGGTTGCGGAACACAAATTGCGCAACACTGCAGTGACTGGATAATTTTTCCCGTGTTCTCGATACTCGCGAAATCCCCTGCCCCATGACTCCCCCCCCCATCGCCATCGGCGACATCCAAGGCTGTCACACCGCTTTCCAGGCGCTGTACGAAAAGCTTTCGCCCCCCACCGACACGCCCGTCTGGATCGCCGGCGACGTCGTCAACCGCGGCCCCGGCTCCCTCGCCGCGCTGCGCGCGGTCGTCGATCTCGGCCCGCGCGCGACCGTCGTGCTCGGCAATCACGACCTCCACCTGCTCGCGGTCTCCGCCGGGCTGCGCACCGAGCGCCCGGGCGACACGATCGGCGAGATCCTCGACGCGCCCGACGCCGACGCGCTGCTCGACTGGGTCCGCCATCGCCCGTTCGTGCATGTCGAAGACGGAAAGTTGCTCGTACACGCCGGCGTGTTGCCGCAATGGGACGCCACGCTCGCGCTTGAACTCGCGGACGAACTGCAGCGCGCGCTGCGTGCCCCCGATTGGCGCGACACGCTGCAAGGCCTGTACGGCAACGAGCCGAATCAATGGACGCCGAACCTGAAAAAACGCGACCGGATGCGCGTCGCATTCAACGCGTTCACGCGCCTGCGCTTCTGCACGCCCGACGGCGCGATGGAATTCAAGGCGAACGGCGGCCCCGACAGCGCGCCGCCCGGCTACCTGCCGTGGTTCGACGTGCCGGGGCGCCGCACCGAGGACGTGACGGTCGTGTTCGGGCACTGGGCCGCGCTCGGCCTGATGTTGCGCGACAACCTCGTCGCGCTCGATTCAGGTTGCGTATGGGGAAATCAGTTGTCGGCCGTGCGGCTCGCGGCCGACCCGGCGCAGCGCACGGTCACGCAGGTGCAGTGCGAAGCGTGCCGTTCGCCGGGCGGCGAATGACGGCACACTGATTCGCCCGCCCCGGCCGGCCGCGCATCAGCCCTCGCGCCCCGGCACCGGCGCATCGGCTGCCGCGTCGCCCGTCGCACCGGCGCCGAGCTCGGTCGCCGGATACGCATGCTTCTGCAGCTCGGCGAGCGACTCGGCCGTCGGCTTGCCGACCCTCTCCTGCAGCGTCGCCAGTGCGGCCGCGATCGCGTCGCGCGCCGCCGCGGACGTCGCCCGCCGGTCACCGCCCGGCGCGATCGGTTCGCATACGTACAGATGCGCGACGAGCGGGCCGCCGCGCAACACCATGTCGAGCGACGTGCCGAGCGACAGATCGCCCGTGTAGGCCGGCGCGACCGACTGCCGCCCGTGCGCGTCCTCGTACATCAGGCAGATCGGCTGCACCGCGCAGCCGGCCGATACCGCGGCCTGGAACAGGTTCGCATGGAACGGCAGCAGATCCTGGCCATCGGACGTCGTCCCTTCCGGAAACACGCACATCAGCCCGCCGGTGCGCAGGCGCTCGGCCATCTCGTGCATGATCCGCATCGCCTCGGTACGCTTCTCGCGCTGCAGGAACACGGTGTCGAGCTTCTCGGCGAGCCAGCCGACGACCGGCCACTGCCGCACCTCGGCCTTCGACACGAACGGCGTCGGCCGCCACGCGTTGACCGCATAGATGTCGAGCCACGACACGTGGTTGCCCACGACGAGCGCGCTCGCGTCGAGCCGCGCGCCGTCGTTGTGGACGACGAGGCGCATCCCGCAGATCCGCAGCAGCTTGAGCGACCAGCGGCGTATCAGCTCTGCGCGGCGCGCGGGCGTGACGTGCGAAAAACACAGCGCGACGATCACCATGCCGCGCAACAGGTGAAAGGCGAGACGCAGCTTGCGAAAGGCGATCATGGCGAAGGTCCCGCGTGGTTCAGTGGCGCTCGAACGCGACCTGTCCGGCCACGAGCGTGGTACGCACGGTGGCCGGCAGTTCGTAGCCGAGGAACGGCGAATTGTGGCCCTGGCTCTTCAGCGCACGCGGCTCGACGCGCCAGTGCGCGCGCGGATCGAACACGCACAGGTCGGCCGCGCCGCCTTCGGCGAGGCGCCCGGCCGGCAGCTGCAGCACGTCGGCCGGCGCGGACGTGATGCGGCGCAGCGCCTGCGCGAGCGGCGTGCGCGTCTCGTCCGCCCACTTCAGCGTCAGCGACAGCAGCAGTTCGAGCCCCGTCGCGCCCGGCGTCGCTTCACCGAACGGCAACAGCTTCTCGTCGTCGTCGACCGGCGTGTGATCCGAGCAGATCGCATCGATCGTGCCGTCGGCGAGCGCCACGCGAATCGCTTCGCGATCGCGCTCGCTGCGCAGAGGCGGATCGAGCCGGAACTGCGAATCGAAGTAGCCGATATCGACGTCGATCAGATGGACGTGGTTCACGCCGACGTCGCAGGTCACGGGCAGCCCCTCGGCCTTCGCTTCACGCACGAGCGCGAGCCCGGCCGCCGACGACAGCCGCGCGAGGTGCACGCGTGCGCCCGTCACGCGCATCAGTTCGAAAATCGTGTGGAGTGCGATCGTCTCGGCCGCGACCGGCACGCCGGACAGCCCGAGCCGCGACGCGAGCGCGCCGCTCGCGGCCACGCCGCCGCGGCCGATGAACGCGTCGAGCGGGCGCAGCCACGTCGTGTAGCCGTAGGTGCTCGCGTACTGCAGCGCGCGCAGCAGCACCTGCGTGTCGCGCACCGGCACGTTGGCATGCGTGAAACCGACGCAGCCGGATTCGGTCAGCGCGACCATCTCGGTGATCACCTCGCCCTTGAGGCCGACCGTCAGCGCGCCAAGGGGATGCACGTTGGCCTGGCGAAGATTGCGTGCGCGGAACTTGAGCATTTCGACGAGGCCCGGCTCGTCGAGCACGGGATCGGTGTCCGGTGGGCACACGAGGGTCGTGACGCCGCCCGCGACGGCCGCGGCCATCTCGGACGCGAGCGTCGCCTTGTGTTCGTAGCCCGGCTCGCGCAGCCGCGCGCACAGGTCGACGAGGCCGGGCGCGACGATCAGGCCCGACGCGTCGATCGTCTGGTCCACGTTGAAACCGGCGGGCGCGCTGCCCAGCGCGGCGATCTTGCCGTCCGCGACGAATACGTCGGCCTGCCCTTCGGTGCCGGCGACCGGGTCGATCAGCGTGCCGCCTTTGATATGAATCTTCATGCGCTGTCTGTGAATGCGTTGATTGCGTTGAATGCCTGAACGAGGAGGCGCGAAAGCGGGCTCAGTCGCTGTTGCCGGCGACGATGCCCATCACCGCCATCCGCACGGCGATGCCGAACGTGACCTGGTTGAGGATCACCGATTGCGGACCGTCGGCGACCTGCGAATCGATTTCGACGCCGCGGTTCATCGGCCCCGGATGCATCACGATCGCGTCGGGCGCGGCGAGCGCGAGGCGCTCGGGCGTCAGGCCCCACGTCTTGAAGTACTCCTGCGCGGACGGCAGCAGCGCGCCGCTCATCCGTTCGTTCTGCAGACGCAGCATGATGATCACGTCGACGCCCTTCAGCCCCTCGTCGAGGTTGTGGAACACCTTCACGCCCATCTGCTCGAGACCGCCCGGCAGCAGCGTGCGCGGGCCGATCGCTCGCACTTCCGGCACGCCGAGCGTGGTGAGCGCGTGGATGTCGGAGCGCGCGACGCGCGAATGCAGGATGTCGCCGACGATCGCCACGCGCAGCTTCGTGAAGTCGCGCTTGTAGTGACGGATCGTGTACATGTCGAGCAGGCCCTGCGTCGGGTGCGCATGACGGCCGTCGCCGGCGTTGATCACGTGCACGTGCGGCGCGCAGTGCTCGGCGATCAGGTACGGCGCGCCGCTCGACGCGTGGCGCACGACGAACAGGTCGGCATGCATCGCCGACAGGTTGTTGATCGTGTCGAGCAGCGATTCGCCCTTGCTCGTCGACGACGCGTTGATGTTCAGGTTCAGCACGTCGGCCGACAGGCGCGTCGCGGCAATCTCGAAGGTCGTGCGGGTGCGCGTCGAGTTCTCGAAGAACAGATTGAACACGGACTTGCCGCGCAGCAGCGGCACCTTTTTCACTTCACGGTCCGTCACGCTGACGAACTGCTCGGCGGTATCGAGGATGTGATTGACGATCGAGCGCGACAGGCCCTCGATCGACAGCAGGTGCTTCAGCTCGCCGTTTTTCGTGAGCTGCGGGTTGCCCTTCAGGAAACCGTAGCGAAACCGGTCGGGGCTCGCGGCCGCCGCGGGATTGCCGGTGCGGCCAGTGGTGTCGGTGGTCATGGTGTGCGTGATTCCAACTATGCAAACGGGCCGCGGTGCAAACCAGCGGCCCGGGATACGGTTCGCGTGCCGTTCAGGCGCCGTGCGACTCGCTCTGGGCCTCGAGACGCAGCGTGAATCGCGCATCGTCGCGCGCGAGCACGAGCGTCGCGTCGGCCGGCACGTCGAGCGTGCCGCCCGCGAAGCGCGCGGCGACCGGCAGCTCGCGGCCGCTGCGATCGGCGAGCACCGCGAGCTCGACCGCGGCCGGACGGCCGTAGTCGAACAGCTCGTTGAGCGCCGCGCGCACGGTGCGCCCGGTGTACAGCACGTCGTCGACGAGCACGATGCGCGCGCCGTCGATCTCGAACGGCAGCGACGTCGGGCTCGCCTGGCTGTGCAGCCCCTTCTTCGCGTAATCGTCGCGATGCAGCGCGACGTTGACGACGCCGAACGCCGGTGCGCCGAGATCGCGCGCGAGGCGCTCGGCGAGCCACGCGCCGCCGCTGTAAATGCCGGCGAGCCGCGGGCCGCCCGGTTCGGCGAACGCCGTGCCGTACGCGGCGCGGATCTGGTCGAGCAGGACGCGGTAAAGCGCCTCGGCGTCAATGGTGCTCATGGTCGGACAATTGATCGAGATACTGTTGAAGAATGACGCGCGCGGCTTCGGCATCGAGCATGTCGGTGCGAGCGCGGCCGCGCACGTTGCGCTCGCGCAGCCCGGCTTCCGCCTCGACCGACGAATAACGCTCGTCGACCCACGTGACGGGCAACCCGAAGCGGCCGTTCAGCTGGTTGCCGAAACGCTTCGCCTGCTGCGTCATGTCGTGCGGCGTGCCGTCCGGATGCATCGGCAGGCCCACGACGAGCGCATCCGGCCGCCATTCGGCCAGCAGGTCGCCGACCGCCTTGAAGCGGTGCTCGCGGTTCAGGTTCTGGATCACGACGAGCGCACGGGCCGAGCGCGTCAGCGCGTTGCCAATCGCGACGCCGATCCGTTTTTCGCCGTAGTCGAACGCCAGGAGCGTCGCATCGCGCGCGCTCGCGCCACTCATGCGTGCCCTGCCTCGCCGGACAGCATCGACGAACTGACGCCGAGCAGGCCGAGCGCGGCTTCGAAGCGCTCTTCGGCCGGCGTGTCGAACACGATGCGCGGATCGGCGGCGACGGTCAGCCAGCCGTTGCGGGCAATTTCTTCCTCGAGCTGCCCGGCGCCCCAGCCTGCATGGCCGAGCGTGAGCAGGAAGCGCTTCGGGCCGGTGCCCGTCGCGACCGCCTCGAGCACGTCCTTCGACGTCGTCATCTCGAGCCCGCCGTCGACGGACATCGACGAGTTGTAGCTCGCGCCCTCGACCGGCTCGTGCAGCACGAAGCCGCGCTCGGTCTGGACCGGACCGCCGAAGTACACCGGAATGTGCAGCAGCGGCTCGATGTCGAGCTTCAGGTCGATGCGGTTGAACAGCGATTCGAGATCGATGTCGGTCGGACGATTGATGACGAGGCCGAGCGCACCGCGCTCGCTGTGATCGCAAAGATAGACCACCGTTCCCGAGAACGTCGGATCGGCCATGTTCGGCATGGCGATCAGGAACTGGTTGGTGAGATTGATGCGATCGGAAGGCTTTGACATGGTTTGAATTTTAGCAAAGACGCCGCGACCTGACCGGGCCGCGATCAACAAGCAACGCCGCGCCACGCTGGCAACGGCGCGCGCGGATCACACGGCACTCTAACACGCGCGCGGGCGCTGTCGGCAGCGTGTTGCAGGCCCGCGCGGCAAGGGCTGCCGTCGGGTGTCCGTCCCCTTGTTCGTCAGGTCCGGCCGAGCGCCGTGCCGAGCGCTTCGGACGCCGCAGTAAGATCCGGCGGCGCGACGCCGGCCGCGATCTTCAGAAGCGCCGCGCGCAGCATGTCGGACGCGTGGCGGTGCGCATCGAGGCCGCCGTCGGCGAGCGGCACGCCGTGCGCCGCGCGGCGCCATGCCAGACCGAGCGTGTCGGCCAGCAGCGCCGCGTGACCGAGCCCGAGCGCGCACGCGGCCGTGCCGACCCGGTAGGCGGCGGCGGACGCATGCCACGCGGCGCCCGGGTCGGCCGCGGCCGGGTTGGCCGCAAGGTCGGCCATCGATGCATCGGCAGTCTGCAGGAAATCCTCATAGGCATGCGCGTTGACGGTCACGACGCCGAGCGCGCGGGTCGGCGCGGCGGTGACCGCCTCGTGCTCGGCCCGCGCGGCATCGGCCTCCCACAAGGCTTCGGAGGCTGGCGTGCCGGCCACGTGCCAGTCGACCGTCAACCCGTAGTCGTGCAGCACGTCGACGAGCGCGACGTCCTCGGCCGCGGCGCCGAACAGCGCGAAATCGCGCCACAGCAGCGCCACCGTCTCGCGCACCAGTTCGGGCGGCGCGCTGCGCCGGCCCTGCGCGTGTTCGCCGAGCAGCAGGTTGGTCCGCGCGAGAAAGCGCTTCAGCTCGGGCGCGCCGCTTGCGCGCAGCGCGCGCACGCACGCGGCCGCGAGCCGCCAGAAATCGTACGGCCCGTCGTCAGTGAGCGCGGCCAGCATCGCGTCGAGTTCGTCGAGCGCCGCGCCCGGCGCGCCGTGTTCGGCACGCAGTACGCCGAGCAGCGCCTGCTCGTAGCGGGCACGAATCCGGATCGCGAACGCATCGGGCAGCGCGCGCAGCGTGGCAGGCGGCACCGCGCGGCCGACCAGCGCGAGCGCATCGAGCGGCGCGCTCGTGCGCAGGTCGGCGACGCTTTGCGCGCGCAATGCACGGAAATGCTGGAAGAGAACGGGCGAGCACGCAAGCTCGCGCAGGTTGTGACGGCCGACCGCCGCACGGAAATCGCGCAGCGCGGCACGCCAGCCGGCCGAGGTCGGCTCGGTGGCGAGGAGCGGCACGGTGGCCGACAGTTGTCCGGCGAACCGCGCGGCCGGTAGCCAGCCGGCTTCCGCCAGCACCGCCGCGGCCGCGGAAAGCGGCGCCGCTGCATCGTCGCGCCGCTCGAATGCGTCGGCGGCCGCCGCCAGCCATGCGTCGGCCGCGCGCACGGCCCCGCCACGCGGGTTGGGCAATGCGTCAGGGTAGGGAACGTTCGCCGGATCGGACGTCATGGACACGCGCGCCTGTCATCGTCAAGTCGCTCGCGCGAGCCGCGGCGCGCGAGCGCCGGGCCGGTGCGAGGCCTGAGCGGAGTGTCCGTGGGCGCGGAGCCCGGTCAGATCTGGACCATCTCGAAGTCTTCCTTGCGGGCGCCGCATTCGGGACACGTCCAGTTGATCGGGACGTCTTCCCAGCGCGTGCCCGGGGCAATGCCCTCTTCCGGCAGCCCGGCTTCTTCGTCGTAAATCCAGCCACAAATCAGGCACATCCAGCTCTTGTATTCCATCTTAAGCCGCGTCGGGGAAAAGTCGGTAAATTCGGGAGCCATGATGGTACCGTGTCGGGGCCGGACTGCCTAGCAATCGCGCTGGAGGACGGCGCCTACGTTGCGCTGCGCTAAAAAATCCGTCGTACCGGCCGGATTCCACCGCATAATGGTTGAAAAGTGCGGCCTGCCGGGCAACACAGGGCCGACCCCGCCCATTCGCCTCGCCGTCCGCATGTCCGTCGCTCGTCCGTTTTTCTCTTGCCCCATTTTTACATGTCCAGCAACGCCCCTCCGATCGTCCTCACCTTCGGCCTGTCCGATCCCACCGGCGGCTCCGGCCTCCAAGCCGATCTGATGACCCTGGCGAGCATGGGCTGTCACGGCGTGTCCGTCCTGACCGGCTATACCGTGCGCGACTCGGCCGCCTGCGATGAAGTCACCGGCCTCGACCCCGATGTCGTCGCCGCGCAGGCGCGCATGCTGCTCGAAGACATGCCGGTTGCCGCGTTCAAGATCGGCGCGGCGACGCGCGCGGAAGTCGTCAGCGCGATCGCCGAAGTCGTCGCCGACTACGACGGCGTGCCGCTCGTGCTCGCGCCGGACTTCACGCTCGACGACGAACACGTGCTCGCCGCCGACGACCTGCGCGAATCGATCGCCGACCTGCTGGCGCCGCAAACCACGTTGCTGGTCGCCGACCACGCGACGCTGATCGCGCTCGCGCAACCGGACGGCGATGCCGAGGCGCCGAATCTCGACGCGGCCGTGTCGCATCTGCTGTCGCAGGGCTGCGAATACATCCTGTCGTCGGAAACCGGTTCGCACCGGCTCGTCAATACGCTGTACGGCGAGGAAGGCCAGCTTCGCGAAGACATGTGGGATCGCTCGCCGCACCGGCTGATGGGCATCACCGATACGCTCGGCGCGGCCATCGCGGCGCTGCTCGCGAACGGTCAGGAGCCGCCCGAAGCCGTGCGCGAGGCACAGGAATACCTGTATCAGGCCGTGCGCGACGCGTTCCGGCCCGGCATGGGCGCGTACCTGCCTGACCGGTTCTTCTGGGCGCGCAGCAATGACGACTCCGACACGCCGCCGGCCGTGAAGGCCGATCTGGTGCCGAGGACGTCGCATCGGCATTGAGTTGCGCGCGGCGGGCAGGTCCCGCCGCCGCGAACGGCATGCCGAATTCCACGTGCAAATAAAAAAAGACCCGCATCGCTGCGGGTCTTTTCTTTTGGCTGGAACGCGCATCGCTGCGCGCTCCGGACACCATCGACCGAAGTCGATTACATGTCCATGCCCATGCCGCCCATGCCGCCCGGCATGCCGCCCGGCATCGGTGCGTCTTCCTTCGGCAATTCTGCGACAGCTGCGTCCGTCGTCAGCAGCAGGCCAGCAACCGAAGCTGCGTTCTGCAGTGCGGTGCGCGTGACCTTGGTCGGGTCGACGACGCCGGCTTCAACCATGTCGACGTACTCGCCCGTTGCTGCGTTGTAGCCGTAGTTGCCCTTGCCTGCAGCAACTGCCGCCACCACGACGCTGGCTTCTTCGCCGCCGTTCGTGACGATCTGGCGCAGCGGCTCTTCCATTGCGCGCAGCACGATCTTGATGCCGGCGTTCTGGTCGGCGTTCGCGCCGGTCAGGCCTGCGATCGCGGTACGAGCGCGGATCAGCGCGACGCCGCCGCCTGCCACGATGCCTTCTTCCACAGCTGCGCGGGTTGCGTGCAGTGCGTCTTCGACACGTGCCTTCTTTTCCTTCATTTCGACTTCGGTCGCAGCACCGACCTTGATCACTGCAACGCCGCCTGCCAGCTTGGCCACGCGCTCTTGCAGCTTTTCACGGTCGTAGTCCGACGTCGCTTCTTCGATTTGCGCGCGCACTTGCTTCACGCGTGCTTCGATGTTCACGGCTTCGCCTGCGCCGTCGATGATCGTCGTGTTTTCCTTGCCCACTTCGATACGCTTCGCCTGGCCCAGTTCTGCCAGCGTTGCCTTCTCGAGCGTCAGGCCAGTTTCTTCCGCGACGACTTGACCGCCGGTCAGGATCGCGATGTCTTCCAGCATCGCCTTGCGACGATCGCCGAAGCCCGGCGCCTTGACCGCAACGGTCTTCAGGATGCCGCGGATGTTGTTGACGACCAGCGTCGCGAGTGCTTCGCCTTCGACGTCTTCTGCGATGATCAGCAGCGGACGGCCAGCCTTCGCGACTTGCTCGAGCACCGGCAGCAGATCACGGATGTTCGACACCTTCTTGTCGTGCAGCAGCACGAACGGGTTGTCGAGGACGGCGACTTGCTTGTCCGGGTTGTTGATGAAGTACGGCGACAGGTAGCCGCGGTCGAATTGCATGCCTTCGACGACGTCGAGCTCGTCGGCCAGCGACTTGCCGTCTTCGACGGTGATCACGCCTTCCTTGCCGACCTTGTCCATCGCTTCAGCGATGCGATCGCCGATCGACGAATCGCTGTTCGCCGAGATCGAGCCGACCTGTGCGATTTCCTTGTTGGTCGTGCACGGCTTGCTGATCTTCTTCAGCTCTTCGACAGCCGCTGCGACTGCCTTGTCGATGCCGCGCTTCAGGTCCATCGGGTTCATGCCCGATGCGACGTACTTCATGCCTTCGCGAACAATCGATTGCGCGAGGACGGTTGCCGTCGTCGTGCCGTCGCCTGCGTTGTCGCTGGTCTTGGAAGCGACTTCCTTGACCATTTGCGCGCCCATGTTCTGGAGCTTGTCCTTCAGCTCGATTTCCTTCGCGACCGACACACCGTCCTTGGTGACCGTCGGGCCGCCGAAGCTGCGCTCGAGCACGACGTTGCGGCCCTTCGGACCCAGCGTGACCTTGACTGCGTTGGCGAGAATGTTCACGCCTTCGACCATCTTCGAACGGGCGGAATCGCCGAATACGACGTCTTTAGCTGCCATCTTCTAACTCCTTGAATTCTTGGGAATATGTACCGTCGGAGGACGCTTACTTGGCGTTGACCACGGCCATGATGTCTTCTTCGCGCATGACCAGCAGTTCCTGGCCGTCGACCTTCACGGTCTGACCTGCGTACTTGCCGAACAGGACACGATCGCCGACCTTCACGTCGAGTGCGATCGGTGCGCCCTTGTCGTCGCGCTTGCCCGGGCCGACCGCGAGGATCTCGCCTTGATCCGGCTTTTCAGCAGCAGCTTCGGGGATCACGATGCCCGAGGCGGTCTTGGTTTCCTGATCCAGGCGCTTGACGATCACGCGATCGTGCAAAGGACGAAGGTTCATATTCACTCCTCTCTTGACTGAGATTGAAGAACGCTTAGGGAATCTGCCCGGCTTATCGCCCGGCAGAGAATTGTTAGCACTCTCGTGCAGCGAGTGCTAATTATATGGACGGGTTTTGACAAATTCAAGAAGGGGAACCAGAGGAATTTTTGGGGCGGCGACGCGGCGGGAAAACCCACGAAAACAACCAAAAACCCTTTCAAAACAAAGCCATGACGTACGCAACCGCCCCGGCGGAAGGGCTCGAGCGGCCCGCGCCTGTCATCCAGCCCCGTTTGGACACCGGGTAAGCCCGGAGTTCCTGAGACCGATGACATCGCATCGAAAAAATCGTGCGGACGCCGATTTCGTCTGCCGCGACGTGCTCGTTCGCCGGCGTCGCCGGGCCGATTTCACGCGTCGGCGCAGTCCGCGTCCGGCAGCGGCCGGAAGGTCCGGCCCTCCGTCTCGACGGTCGTGGCCAGCCGCCGCGCGAGCCCCTTCGCGCCTTCGCGCATCACGACGTCGTGATTCCATCGGAACAGCGGCCGTGCCAGCGGCTCCAGCCAGTTCATCCAGCCATGCGTGCGGATGTGCCAGTCGTAGCGCACGACGGTGCGCGCGCCGGCAGCGGCGAACGACCAGCGTCCGTCGCCCTCGATCGCGCCGCTCGCATGGCCTTCGAGCACATGCGGCCGCTCGACGCGCCGCACGCGCATGTCGAAGGTCAGCCGGTACGGCAGCGCGCCCTTCCATGTATACCGGTGCAACGCGCCGACGCCGCGCGCGTCGCCCGGCTCGAGCTCGACGGTGCGCACGGCGCCCTTCCACCAGTCGGGCCAGCGGTCGACCTGATAGATCGCATCCCAGACCGCCGCGAGCGGCGCATCCACCCGCCAGGTCGTCGAAAACCGGTATTCCGCCATGCAGCCTCCGGCACGCGCGTTCGGGAACGCGGATCGGCGCACCGTCAGGGCGCGAAGAAACGCTCGGGAAACGCGACGTCGATCTCCACGTCGTCGAGCGTCACGGTTTCGAGCGGCACGTCGTCATCGTCCGCGTAGCTGACGACCTTCAGCGGAAAACCGTCCGCGGCGTCGAGCCACAACCGGTAACGATGCACGCCGTCGACCGCGTGCGCGGGCGCGCCCGTGACCAGCACGCGCTGCGCGGTCCGGCCACCGACGGTTTCCTCGCCTTCGATCACCGTCGCGCCGCCCTGTTGCAGCGCATGTACGTTGCGCAGCAGTTCGCCGACGTCCGAGCGGTCGACCCGGTGGCCGGCGCGATCGCGTACGAGCGGATTGGACGGCGACAGCGTCAGCGCGGGCGGCGCATGCGTGCCGAACGGACGCAGCCGCACCTTGCCGTCCCCGGGATCGTACGCGAGCACCGCACCGCGATGCGGCGACACGAAATCCATCCGGACGAAGCCCGGCTTCAGGTACGCATAACGAATCTCGGTGCGCTCGCCGTCGCGCGCCGACGAACGAATCGTCGCGCGGTACGAGCGGACGTGGTCGAAATGCGACTGTGCGACGGTCACGGGATCGGCTGTCATGCTCGCTCCTATCAGGCTCGCGGCCAGCAACGCGGCGATCACGGCGCCGCCTCGACATCGAGCACGCCTTCCATCCCGCGCTCGCGATGGCTGCGGAAAAACAGCAGCCGGTGCGTGCAATAGTAGGCGAACCGGCCCGGCTGCTGCGGCGTGAAACGAAACGTTCTCGGCGTGGTGCCGAGCTCGGTATGCACCGCGATGCCCGCCTGCGGCGGAGCGTCGATCTCGAAGCTGTGCGGCACCACGCCGGGCTCGGCCGATACGGTCAGCTCGACCGGCAGGTGCGCGCGGACGATCACGTGGTTCGGCCGGAAGAAATAGCTGCCGCCGACGATCGTCACGCGCTGCACGCCATCGGCATCGACCGGCACGCGCACGGGTGCATCGCCCTGCGCTCGCGCAAGCATCGTGCCCACGACGAACGCCGCCAGCACGAGTCCCTTCATCATCGCCGTCTTCATCGCCTGCTCCCTGCGGGCGCCGCGCGTCATCCCTTCCACGCGTCGGTCGGCCCGCCCAGCGCGCCGCATGCGTCGATCGCGAGTTCGCGCAGACGCCGTTCGTCGCCACGGCCGGACAGCGCATAACCCATGCCGCGATCCGACCAGAAATACGTGTAGCGGCCGTCGGCCGACATCGCCCGCGGCGCGAGGCGACGCGCATCGTATGCGGTCATGTACAGCGTCACGCGCGCGCCGTCCGCGCGCTGGTACATCAGCTGCGCGGCCGGCCCCGCGTCGCCGGGCAGCAACCGGCCGCCCAGCAGCGCATAACCGTATTCGTCGAACGACGGCGCGCGTACCGGCTGGCCAATGCGCGCCGAGAGCCACGCGGCGAGACGCTTGGGATCGGCCGCACCGACTTCCACCGGATGCTCGCGGTCAGCGGCGTACACGGCGTACGCGACATCGGCACGCGCGGCGAACGCCGGTTCGCGGCCGAACGCCGCCCAGCCCGCATGCAGCGCGACGCCGATCAGCAGCCCGGCCGCTAGCCCGGCGAACGCGTGGGCGATGGCGCGCCAGCGCGGCGCGCGGCGCTGCACGAACAACGCGGGCGCGGCGGCCGGCAACGGGAACAGTGCTTTCAGCGCATCGCGCTGAGCACGGTAATGCGCGAATCGTTCGGCTTCCTGCGGATCGGACTGCAGGCGCTCGAGCATCTCGCGCCGCTCGTGCCCGGACAGTTCGCCGTCCAGCAGCGCGGACAGCAGTTGCGCCGACGCATCGTCGTCCTGCTGGTTCGAAGGCTTGCGCGGATCGTCCATCATGGCTTCCCGATCACTCGTAACGTGGCCGTGCCGTGCGGCGACGGCGCGTCCGACAGCAACGCGCGCATCTGCGCACGCGCCCGCGCGAGCCGCGACATCACCGTGCCGACCGGCACGCCGAGCACTTGCGCGGCATCGCGATAGCTCAACTCCTCGAGCGCGATCAGCAACAGCACCTCGCGCCGCTCGACCGGCAGCCGGTACAGCGCGCGCTGCACGTCGCGCAACTCCAGGCCGCCGACCTCGCCGGCGGGGGCAGCCATCGTCTGCCACGGCGCCGTCGCGTCGTCGACCGCGATCTCGTGCCGCGCGCGCAACTGATCGATGAAGCGGTGCCGCAACAGCGTCAGCAACCATGCGCGCAGGTTGCCGCCGTCGCGCGGCGGCCGGTTCAGCGCACGCTCGAGCGTGTCCTGCACGAGATCGTCGGCCCACGCGCGCTCGCCCGTCAGCGCACGCGCATAGCGCGTGAGATGCGGAAGCCACACCAGCAGGTCCGACTCATAGCTCATCGGGATGCCTCGCGCGTCGCCGCGCGGTCACGGCCGTGCGACGTGCCACATGCCGCCGATTCCGTCGCCGCCCGCGTCGCCGGCCTTGTGGTCCATCTTCCAGCGATACAGCGGGCGGCCGCGGTACGCCCACTGCTTTTTGCCGTCGTCGCGGGCGACGAGGCTCAGCGCCCCCGACGCCTTGTCGTACGCGTCGGCGAGCGCGGGCGGCCAGTTGGCCGCGCACGTGCCGTCGCACATGCTCTTGCCCGGCGCATCGCGATCGAACACGTACAGCGTCATGTGCGCTTCGTCGACGAGTTTCCCGTCGGCGACCTGTGGCGGTTCCGCGGCCGCCGGCCGCACGATCGCCGCCGTCAGCGCGGCGGCGAAGAGCATCCGTTTCATTCCCGTTCTCCTTGACGTCGTGTCGCGACACGATGCCGCCGGACGGGACGATCGGCTGCGTCGCGATCATTATCCCGCCGGCCGGCGGTGCCGGAACTCGGTATGTAAACGGACAGGGATGGCCGGTTATTCCATGCCACGCCGCGACGCGCGGCGGCGATCATTCATGCGACGAAAGCGAGCGGAAGCCTGAAATGACAACGCGGCATGACATCGCTGTCATGCCGCGTTGCGCGCCCCCTGTTGCAGGGGCCGTATCGCGCGAGCGTCTCGCACGACGGCCGATACGGCGCCGTCGTGCGGGTTCGGCCGGTTACCTCGGCAATGCGCCGGTCAGCGACTGGAGCAGTGTCGTCACCGGTGCGAGCGGGTTGTTCGCCGAGCCGTTGCCCGAATGCGGCGTCACCGACAGGCCCGGTGCGGAACCGAGCACCGTGCCCACCGACGTGCCGGCCGCATTGACGACCGTCGCCGTCGAGTTGGCGCCCGTCGTCAGCAGCGAACCGACCGCGCCGGCCGTACCGCCGGCTGCATTCGCGCCCGCGCCGAGCAGGCTGCCGCCCGCCGCTGCCGTCGAACCGGCCGCCCCCGACAGCGCGCCGGCCGCCTGGCCGAGCGCCGCCGGACCGGACCCGAGTGCGCCCGTCACCGCACCGAGCGCACCGGTCAGCGCGCCGGCCGGGTTGCCGCCGCCCGTCAGGCCGCTCACGAGGTTCGTGATCGGGGCGATCGGGTTATTGCCGGCCGCACCGGACAGCGTGCCAACCACTTGGTTGACGACGCCTTGCACCGGCGCCAGCGGATTGGAGCCGCCGAGGTTGCCGAGGGCACCCGTCACCGAGTTCAGCGCGCCCGTCAGTGCACCGGCCGGATTGCCGCTGCCGAGCGTACCGACGACCTGGTTCACGACACCCTGCACCGGCGCCAGCGGGCTCGTGCCGCCCAGTGCGCCCAGTGCACCGGCCACCGAGCCGACCGCGTTGCCGAGAGCGCCCGTGGCCGTCCCGACCACGTTGCTCAGCG